>JBAVNY010000887.1:0-7048 GCA_049691535.1 Candidatus Acidiferrum sp. | reverse complement strand
TTTCGCGCACGTCCCCTTGATTCTGGGCCCAGACAAATCACGGCTTTCGAAACGTCATGGCGCCACCGACGTCAACATGTATCGCACCGAAGGGCTTCTGCCTGAGGCGTTTCGCAATTTTCTGTCGCTGCTGGGCTGGTCGCCGGGTGGCGATGATGAATTCTTGCGCACCAGCGAGCTGCTAAAGCGGTTTTCTTTGGAGGGCGTGAGCCGCACCAACGGCGTTTTTGATCGCGCGAAACTGGAATGGTTCAACACACAGTATCTACAGAAGTTGCCCATCGAGGATCTGCTGCCGGAAGTGGAAAAAGAATTGAAGCGCAGCGGCTTGTGGAAAGAGGAATGGGCCAGCGGCGAAGGCCACGCGTGGTTTTCGAAAACGGTGGATCTGCTGCGCCCGCGCATACGTTTGTTGCCCGATTTTTCCACGTGGTCGCACGCCTTCTTCAGCGACAACTTCGAAATCGATGCAGCGGCCAAAGCGAAATTCTGGAAAGATGAAAAAGTACCTACGCTTCTATCGCAACTGGCAGACGCGCTGGCCGCACTTCCTGAATGGAACCACGATGCCTGCGATCATGCTGCGCGCAAAGTGGCAGAAGATGGCGGCGTGAAAGCAGGATTGCTAATCAACGCCACGCGCGTAGCGATCGTTGGGCAGGCGGTGGCACCACCTCTGTTCGACACTATGGTTGCCTTGGGCCAGGAACGCGTAGTTCGTCGGTTGCGCGATGCTGTTCCCAAGGTCGGAACGTAGCGAGCCCAAAATAGCGAACCGCGGCCTTACTTCATCGGCCCAACCATTTTTTCCTGTTTCGTCGCCGCGAGCTGCTTCTTGATGGTTCGATGAAATACTTTTACTTCGATGGTGGGATTTTCGCGCGTGCCGGTAATGCCGATGGGAATCTCGGCTCCGGCGCCGTTCTTGCGATAAAACGGGTCAACTGGTTTCAACAGCAGCGATTTCATCCCGGTGGTCAGCTGGGAAAGCGTGGCCTGCAGCCGCAGTTGGCCCTCGAAGTCCAGGATTTCATTGCGAATTCCGTAGTTGCCATCGAGGAGTACTTCCGCGCCTTCCACCGCAAAACGTAAATTCTGAAACGTGGCTTGGCCTTCATTCAACTGGAAGTGGCCGCTCATGTCGGAAACGGCGCTTCCCACATTCTGGTTATTCGGTTTACCCAAAGCGTGACGACTCAGCGACTCTAGTTTTTGCTGGACGTCCGAGCTGGAAAAGTTCGCATTCTTCACCGTGAATTCGCCGTTTAGCCGCAAACGCTCGAGGGTTTTCATCTTGCCAGGCACAACCACCAACTTGGTCTTGATGTTGGTCACGCCGGTCATCGTGGGCTTATCGGATTTCATCGCCAAGCTCAAAATGTCTTCGAGGCGCGCTTCGGGAGCCACCACATCCAACGTGATCAGGTGTCCGTGTTTGTTGGGAGCACGCACCACGCTACCGTTCGCGACGATGACCGAATGACCGAGTACCGCGCGCACCGGATGCAGATACGTGTCGCCGTCGGTGGCATCCACCGTGGCGGAAAAGTCGGTGTGCAGCGGAACGCGGTGGCCGACGGGATCGAGCGAAAAATTTGGCGTGTCCGTCGTGCCTTGTACATCAATGCGATCCAGTTGCCCGCTGTATTTTCCCTTTGACGAGAGGGTGCCGCCGATTCCTGGAAATGGGTCCAGATCGGCGTTCGTAAATTGATACGCTCCAGCCACTGGAGTGCTGCGCGGCTCCGCTGGATCCCACGGCCCAAAGTGTCCTTGCGTGGCAATTTCACCTTTGGGTTTGGCATTGGTGAGAGTCCCCCAGAAGGGAATAGGAGAGCCAGACATGATGTCTTTCAAAACTAAGTTATGAATATCGAAATCGAGCGGCTCTTTCGCGGGATTCTTGGGAAGAATAATCAGGTTGGCGTTGTCGCAGACCAGTTCGTCGATGACCGTTGCGAACTTAGCTTTTGGGCGCATTTTCTGCCAAAGCGAATCGTCTCGCAGCGTGCCACTCGGCGGAATGGTGATCACCATGTTTTTTACGGTGATTTGGTGAATATGGCGTGGCGCGCGAAATATTCCCACGGCGCCGAGATGGAAGGAAAATTCTGCTACGCGCAGCAGCGGTGCTACGCCGGGGCGATTTCGATTCAGCAGCGACAGATTTCTGCCCTGTACTTGCACCGTGGGCCAGAACTGTACGTGAAATGATTCCAACTCAACGGGACTGTCAAAACGCCGCATGAGCTCTTGCACTACAAGCTGACGGACGTGCTCTTCAATAATTTTCTGGTGAAGACCGACGTAGAGAGCAAGTATCGCGGATGGAACGACGATGACGGCAACGATGTATGCCCAAAGTCGCCAGCGGTGTTGGTGAGTGCCCATGTGGGACTCCTGACGGAACACCGGGGCTGGGCTCCCCAGTTACTTCGAAAAAATCTCTGGATTCGCGGGACGCGCGGCCTTTCCTTCGGCAACCACATTCAAGGTCGCATCCACCGGCAGCGTCACCGGCGGCAGGCAAATTTCACTGCTGCACGCCTGGTAGCGCAATTTCATAGGCAAATGCTGTGGGCCTGTGGGCGCATCGGGCAGGGCGGTCACCGGCACGCGCAAAGTGACCGAGTCGGTGTACACATTCAACTGCTTATTTTTCGAAAACACGAAAGTCTGCAGCGTTCCCTTGGGATACGCTACATCGCCAATTTTGAATCCAGCTGGTCCGTCGGCCTTCAGGTCGGTGCGAATCAAATAGTCTTCGCTAACTTCACGCGCGTTGACGTGAAATCCCGGGCGTATTTTCATTACGACGGCCACCTGAAACGAACTGCCGCGCGCCACTGGATAGAACGAAGCGTAAGCGGTGGGCGTAACCACTTCTTTGCCAGAGGGTGTCTGGGAACCGGCAAACGGGGGCAACAAAAAAAGCATCGCAGTCACAACAATGTTCAGCACCGTCGACGAAACCCGCATTTCGAACCGCGACTTCATACCGTCACCTGCGTTCCCAGTTGTTGCGAAACGACCCTGCTCATCACGCCGAATAAATCCTCGCCAGTCTTCTCCAGTACGAAGGCATTGCGCGCCTCCGACCAACCGAGTTTGAAACTGGTGGATAGGGCGGAAATCCAGATTTCACGAATAGGCGTGTTGGGCGAAATTACAAATTTTGCCGGCTCGGGCTCCTCGAAAATAACCTCCAGCTTCCCGCTCTCGCCTTCCACGTCGAAGCCGTGTTCATCGCCAAGCAGCAACAGCTTTTTCTTCAACTGTTCGAACGCGGTGTCGGCCTTCTTCTGAAAATCATGTTCAGCGAGCATGACCAAAGCCTACCTGACGGCAATGTGACCTAGCAAGCTATTGCGACTTCACATGGGCGGGAATTGCAAAAACGAGCAACGCAGCGGCAGCGCGTGCCCAAATCTTTTTAGCCTAGAGCTGCCCCTCGATGGCTTTGGCCAGCACGTCGTAGCCTTCCAGGCCCTGGAATTTGCGGACTTGCTTACCATCGCGGGAAATCAAGAAGCTGGTCGGATAGCCCAGAATGCCGCCGAACTTTTCCGCTGCGTCGTCGGTGCCTAGCCAGATGGGATAACTCATCGTCTGCTTCTGGCCATTCACGTCGAAATGCTCGTTGTTGATGAACGGCGACACCACGCTTTTTCCTTCTTCATCCATGGCCACGCCCACCACTGTAAATCCCTTGGGACTGTACTTGGCTTGCATATCGATCAGCCAGGGAATTTCAATGCGGCAGGGTTCGCACCAGGTGGCCCAGAAATTCACGAACACCACTTTGCCCTTCAAGTCAGCAAGAGAGACGTCCTTGCCGTTAAGATCTTTGAGGGTGATTTCCGGCGCGGGCATGCCTTCCACGCCGCCACCCACATCGGCCATAGTTTTCTTCGGTACACTGCCGCGCGTGGCGCGATCGGCATACACCGTCGCCCCGATCATCGCCATTACGGTCGCCACAATGATGATTGCTTTTTTCATAGAGCTTTTATCCTTCTAGTCTAGTACGAGAAACGATTCAAGAATGTCAATTTGCCTGTGAGCCAGGTTAGCTTGTTAAACAAAACCAGCCCGCCAATAAATAGCAGCAAGCCGCCGCTGAAAATTTCCACCATGTGCAGATACTTCCGGAAATTTTTGTAAAACTGCAAAAACTGGCTGAGCCCGACGGCGGTCAGCAGAAAGGGAACAGCTAGTCCCGCGGAATATACTGCAAGCAGCAGAATGCCGCGCGTTACTGTGGCGCTGGCTGCTGCGAGCGCCAGCACCGTTGCCAGAATCGGGCCGATGCACGGCGTCCAACCAAACGCAAATGCAAATCCCAGCAGGAAGCCGCTGAACATTCCCGGTTTCGTGTCGGTATTGCGCAGGTGCACGTCGCGATTCAACCAGCGCGCCAGTTGCGGACCCAGGAAACCGATCACCGCGAGCGACCAGAAGTGGCTGGCACCCAATCCGAGGAAAAGCGGCTTGTGGCGCAGATACGCGGCACAGCCCAATGCCACCAGCACGTAGCCCAGCGCAATTCCCCAGTTCACGTTGATACGCATCAGCAGGCCGACCAGGTGCAAACCGAATAGCAGAATCAGCGCACCGCCAATCGGCGCAAGCAACGACCGGTGCGCTCCCAGAAAGCCACCCACCGCGCTGGCCGATGCTCCGAAGCTGATAAACACCACAGAAAAACCAATCACAAACGAAAGTGCGGAAGAAAAAAGCCCGCCTTTGGGTTGTTGCCCTTGCCGCAATTGCTCCATGCCGATGCCCGAGAGCATGGAAATGTAGCCGGGAACCAGCGGCAGCACGCATGGAGAGAGAAACGAAATGAGCCCCGCTAGGAACGCGCCGGCCAGAGAAACATCGGTCATCAGTGGGTGTCCTTTTCCTGCCTATTCTCGCATAAAACTTGGTTGGTAATGTCTTCCAGGCGACGCGCGGAGGAAGCTAAAACGTGAGCCCAGCGTGGCAAGTGAAACGGTGCCTTTCAGTTAGACGCAGTTTCGCCGCAAAAGGCACAAGCAAGCTGCCGCAGACAGTTGCTGCGTTTCCCTTACGACGCAGGTTCGTGGCGTTGGTCCAGCCCCTTTTAAGTTGTCTGTTTGCAGACTGCTACAGGGCACCGGTGATGGAAGGCGTTTTGCTCTGTCGCTCTGGTGACTTTTTGCGGGCGGCGCATCGATATGCTCTGTACTCCAAATAAGGTAACGATGTTGCGAGTGATTGTGGGATTTCTCGCCATTAGTCTGTTTGGCCACAATCCTTGGCTCAATCTGCTGGCCGTCGCGCTGACGGTCACGTCGATTGCGCTTGACGCGCTCGATGGTCACCTGGCGCGCACGCGCAAGATGGCCACGCCGGTCGGCGCGCAGATCGATATCTTAGGCGACCGCATGATCGAGAATATGTACTTCACCTATTTCGCCGTTGTGGGCATGGTGTCGCTGTGGCTTCCGATGCTGTTTTTTGCGCGCGGCGCGGCAACGGATTTTCTGCGCAGCCTGGCGATGAAGGCGGGCCACGCGGGTTGGGGCTCCAGCGCCATACTGCACACCTGGTGGGGTCGCGCCCTGGTTTCGTCGCGTTGGAGTCGCGGCGCCTACGCGGGCCTAAAGTGCATTTGCTTTTGCTATTTGGGATTAGAGTTGGCGCTGACGCGTGGCTCGGTCGCGCTGGTCGGTCCGCTGACGCTGGATGTTCACGCGGCGATCCGCGCCGGTGCACACATCCTTGCGTGGGTGACTGGCGGATTCTGCGTGGTGCGCGGGCTTCCTGTATTGATAGAGGGCTGGAAGTTTCTGGCCAGCAGTCTCGCTGGCACAAGCCATCCGCGGACGATCCCGGGAAAAGGTGCACTATGAATTTTCCCGGCAATGTGCCGTCTCCTCGCGTAGCAGCCTTCTTCGATCTCGACGGCACACTGATTGCCGAACCGTCGTTAGAGCGTCGCTTGTACGCCGTGCTTCGCAGCAGGCGCGAAATTCCCATGACGAATTACGTGCGATGGGCCACGCATGCTTTGCGACTTCTTCCGCGAGGGCTTGCCGCGGTTCAGCACGCGAACAAGCGCTATCTCTGTGGCGTCCGGCGCGATCGCGCACTGTGGGATCTGGAATCTTTTCCAATTTTCGAGGAAGCCATCGCGCGTTTGGGCTGGCATAGCCGTCAGGGACATGAACTCGTTCTCATTACCGGCACGCTGGAGCCGCTGGCGCACATGGCCGCAACTGCGCTGGAAAGTGAACTAGAAGCTCGGGGCATCGAGGCGCGAATCCAGGTCTGCGCCTCGCGCCTCGAAGAATTTCATGGCCGGTGGACGGGGCGTTTGCTGGGCGAGGCGATGTTCGGCGAAGTAAAACGCAGCGCCATGCAGCACTACGCGAAACGGCGCGGGCTTGATCTCCGCGATTGTCACGCCTACGGCAACTCACCGCTGGATGCGTTCATGCTCTCGTCGGTTGGCCACGCTCACGCGGTAAACCCCAACAAGCAACTCGCCACCGTGGCCAATCTTTACGACTGGACGATCTGGCACTGGCATCACGAAAAAGATCTTCCTTCGAACGTAACGGCAGCGGCAGCGACGGCGGGAACAAAAATCCAACGGGTAGAGAGCCAAGTATGAATATGCGCAAGCCAGAAAACGCCGAGCAAGCTTTGGCACCGCCGTTTTGGGATGATGTTTCACACGCCGTGGACCGCCAGATCACAACTTCTCCCGTAGACAACGCCCGCGGCGGACGCTGGAGTACGGTCGAGCGAGAACTGGCCACCACCTGGGAAGCGTGTGGCGCGTATGAGTGGTGGGCCTTCGGCTATTTGGGAGTGTCGAGTTTTCTAGTTGTTCTATTCGCGCAGAATCTAGTGCATCCCTGGCACCTGCTGTTGTCGAATCTGCTTGTGGTGGCGGTGATTCTCGTTCTCTGCCGCCTGCAAGCGCACTACGCCGGCGCGATTGTTCCCCACCAGCTTTGCTTCACGGCGCGGTGGTGGCATTTCTGGCGCCACTGGTATCCGCATCTCTTCTTTC
>JBAVNY010000886.1:0-14566 GCA_049691535.1 Candidatus Acidiferrum sp. | reverse complement strand
GTGTTGAAACTGGAGACGGCCATCGCGGGAATTCTGGCGATGCGGCTGCTAGTGCAATTCATTGGGCAGACTTTTGGCTTAATGCTTTTGCACCGGCGGTGGACCGCAGACAAATTTCCATTTCGCATGTGGTTCTATCCCATTCCCGCGATGCTGACCATCGCGGGGTGGGCGTGGCTTTTCTGGCAGACGGGCGCGGCGCGTAAGTGGGGATTGCTGGAAATCGCGCTTGGCGTGACGGCGTTTCTGATCTGGTCGGCGGTGATGCACCATTGGCCGTTCGGACCGGCTGAGCCTGAGGCGGCGGTGGTTAACAACACGGCGCCGTGATCTCCTCTTCTCTTACCTCCGCGTCCTCTGCGTTAAATCTTTTTTCTTCCCGATTTTCTGCAAATTTTGCCGACCTCCGGCATACTGTCAACTCTGCCTCGGGATGTGGTTCAACGAGGTCGCCCGGAGAATCGATGCGTCGTCTTTCTGCCATCTGGCTGTTCCTATTTTTGATCCTGTTGCTCGCGCCGCAGATGCTGCGCGCGCAATTTCCGGCTGCGCCCGGCACTGGCCCCGGCCTACCGGAAACGATCGAAGCGATCGACAGCGCTCGCGTGACCACGCGCATCCTGTACATCACTGCGCATCCGGATGACGAATCCGCCGCGGTGCTAACATACCTCGCGCGAGGACTGCACGCCGAGGTCGCGCTGCTCTCGTTGACGCGTGGAGAAGGTGGGCAAAACGCCTTGGGCCCGGAACAGGCGCCGCAGCTCGGGCTGATTCGTACGCAGGAATTGCTGGCCGCAACACGAGGCTATGGCGTGAAACTGTACTTCACCCGCGCGCGCGATTTTGGCTTCTCGAAGACTCCTGAAGAAACGCAAAAAATCTGGGGCGACCAGGTGCTGGAAGACATGGTCCGGGTGATTCGCGACTTCCGCCCCAACATCGTTATCAACCATTTCGGCGGCGTGCACACCGGCCACGGCCATCATCAGACGGAAGGACTGTGGACACCGAAGGCGGTGCAACTGGCCGGGGATGAAAAAGCTTATCCAGAATTGTTGCAGGAGAATCTGCGGCCGTGGAATGGGGGAGACGAGGGCATTCCGGTTCTCGACCTGGATCGTTCCGATGCGCCCAAAGGCTACCTGCTGCCGCTAGACGAAGTGTCGCCACTGTGGGGAAAAACGTGGCGGGAAATTGGGATTGATGCGTTCAGCAATCACCGCACCCAAGGCATCTTGGGATTTCTGAATTCCGCGTTTCTGCGGCGTTCCGTGGGGCTGTTTCGCGAAGATGGCAAAGAGCTGAATCCCGGTTCTCTTGGGGAGAGCCTGGCCATGGTCGCGGCGAAAAAAGGTCCGTGCGGGTGCGACGAGCAACTGAAGACGGTTGATAAGGATCTGGAAGCGGCGAGCCGGGCGGCCCTGAATCTCGACTGGCCCGCTGCAGTCGCGTCATTGATTTCTGCGGATAAAGGCGTGGACAAGGCTTCGTTGCTATCCATTCCCTCGCCGATTCCTGCCGCGCTCGCGGCGCAGCTCGATTTGCTACATCGCGAAAAACAAAAGGTGGATCGCGCGCTCACGCTGGCGGCTGGTATCGAACTGATTGCTGATGCGGACCGCGCCGATTTGCCAGTCGGCGATGAATTCTCGGTGGCGTTGCACTCCCGCTGCCGGCAGCAAATTCAGTGTCAGTTCGAAAAGTCGGACCTTAACAGTTTTTACGCCATCGATACCGCGAAGAAAAACTCCGAGAAATCGGGCGATGTGAAATGGACCGTGGCGCTCGGTAAAGAGCAGCGGACCATGTCGGTGATCGATCAGCTTCGCGCGGAATCGCCACCGGCGCTCTCGATCAATCAACAGATCGCGCTTGGGGACTATACGCTGTATCGGGTTGTGCCGGTGACCAACACGGCATCGACGTCGACCACGGTGACGCGGGTTCCGGTGCGCATCGTTCCGGCCTATTCGCTTTCCACCGATCCTGCGCAAGTCGTCGAAGTGCTGAACGGGCCGCACAAGCCGTTCGATGTTTATCTGCGGGTTCATTCCTATTCCACGAAGGCCGCGAAAGTTTCGGTGGGTCTCGACGTTCCGGATGGGCTGACAGCCACTTTGCCGGTCGAGCTGAGCTCCGACGGAATCGGCGATCAATATGCCAAATTCACGGTGACTCCGCCCGCGAAACTCGAGGCAGGAAATTTCACCATTGGAGCTTATGTCAAGCGCGGTAACGAGAAGTTCTCTACTTCGCTGGAGCCGCTTCCTTCCATGCCAACGCTCTTGTGGTCCGAGCCGGCGCAAACCGTAGTACACGCATTCGATATTAACGTGCCTGCAAATCTTCACGTCGGGTACATTTCCGCGGAAGGCGAACCTATTCCTGACGCCTTGCGGCGACTGGGCATTGATGTGGAGCTGATCGACGCCAAGGAACTGGCGTTTGGCAATTTCTCCAAATACGACGCGATCGTGGTGGGCGTGCGGGCTTACGAACTTCGCCCGGAGTTGCCTGGAGCCAACAAGCGGCTGCTGGACTACGTTCAAGATGGCGGCACGCTGGTGGTGCAATACAATCGCGATAACGTGTGGGACAGGCTGCAGCCTGCGCCGTATCCGGCGAAGATCGGCACGCCCACGCCACGCATTACCGACGAAAACGCCGCGGTGACGTTTCTCAAGCCGGATGACCCGCTGTTGAGCAAGCCCAACAAAATCACGTCGGCGGATTTTCAGAATTGGATTCAGGAGCGCGGGCTGTATTTCTGGAGCGAGTTTGATTCGAAGTACACGCCGCTGCTGGCGATGCATGATCCGGGTGAGAAGGATTTGAATGGCGGGCTGGTGTATGCGCGGTATGGGAAGGGGACGTACGTTTACACGGGGCTGGCGTTTTTCCGGGAGTTGCCGGAGGGAGTGCCCGGGGCGTACCGGTTGTTCGTGAATTTGATTAGTGCGTCGAAGGGGCGGTAGCGGGGTTGTTCCTGGGTTGGTTGCAGAGAGCTTAGTAGTTGCCACGATCTCTCCGCTGCGAGCCAGCAAAGGACGCTGGCTCTCCGGTCGAGATGACAGCTGGCGCGCGAGGGTGCGGTAGCGGGGTGGTCTTTGGGTTGGGTGGTGAAGGAGTGATGGTTGCCACGATTTCTCC
Source organism: Candidatus Acidiferrum sp. (assembly GCA_049691535.1). Classification (GTDB taxonomy): domain Bacteria; phylum Acidobacteriota; class Terriglobia; order Acidiferrales; family UBA7541; genus Acidiferrum. Next base: position 11,413 of record JBAVNY010000886.1, on the reverse strand, counting down.
GCTGCGAGCCGGCCCTTCGCTTTAGGCTCAGGGTAAACAAAGGGCGCTGGCGCTCCTGCGGGGCTAAACCCCGTCCCTACATTAACGTCGAGATGACGGCCGGGGGCCAACGAGCGAGCGTGCCATACGTGCGCGCGCCGCGCGCGCTAAACAACTAGGCACACTTGGCCGCGGGTTGCGCTGCATTGCGTTATGCTCATCAAGTCTTTGAAATCAGCAAGTCGCGCCTCATGTCTGCTACGTAATTTTATGGGCGCCACAAATTAGCAGGAGTTATTCGAGCATGAATTGTAAGACCGACGCAGTCCGAGCTACTCATCGTTCACTTCGCCTGACGGCGCATCGCAGCTTGGCCATTTTTCTGGCCGTGCTTTTCTCGCTGGCATTGGCCAGCTCCGCCGCTGCGCAGAAGAAAAAGAAAAAGGACGACACCCCGCCTCCTCCGTCACCGGCGGCAAACATTCCCGACGAGCAGAAAATCGACTACATGATCAGCGAAATGCTGGGAGCGTGGCAGGTCGGCGACGTTGAAAAACTGCACAAGGCCTATTCCGACGATGTGAGTGTGGTGAATGGCATGTGGGCTCCGCCGGTAATTGGCTGGCCAAACTATTTGCTCGGCTACCAACAGCAACGTGCGCGCGCGCAGCAGGTGCGCCTGGATCGATTGAACACACTGATCCGTGTGGCGCCTTCGGGAAATGTGGCCTGGGCCTGTTATCAGTGGGACTTCGCGGCAATTGTGGATGGAAATCCAAACTCAGCGCAGGGGCAAACGACGTTGGTGCTGGAGAAACGTTCGGACAACAACTGGGTCATCGTCCATAACCACACGTCTCTGGTGCAGGCCTCGCAGCCGGGGGCTTCCGGCGCTATGGCACCGGCTACACCTGCACCTACAGCGAAGCCGTGAAGAGCTGGGAAACCTTCGCGGTCAGACAGCGCCTGACTAGAAGTTCTTCAGGCCTTGATAGACAAAGATGCCGGCAATCAAGAGTAACAACACACCAGAGGTAATGCCGCTGGTGAGGATCGGGCGCGAAAGTTTATTGATCTTGGCGACCAATTCTCTTTGCTCCCGGGCCATGTGCTCCCCTGCCGCATCCAGAAATATTTGATCGTCTTCGTGACTGGAAAGCAGACTACGCCATGCTACCAGGACCAGAAAGATGGCGGTTACCGCTCCCCAGGTAATCAGCAGCCACATCGTTGGCCCCGTTAACAGAGATTCCAAATTTTCCATAGGACCCTCCGGAACCGAAGGCCACAACCCACCCCCCTAGGCGAATTGCAGCGTTTCGGGCGGAGTATAACACTCCGTAAAGGGAAATCCAGTGGTACGCTACCGGAAGCCTAGTACCCACGGGGAGTTGTTGATAAAGGGCTAATTATGACTGAGGAACGCCGCGTTGCGATTATTACCGGGGCCGCGCAGGGGATTGGGCGGCAAACTGCGCTGACTTTGGCCAAGCTTGGCTACTGTTTGGCGTTGAATGATCTGGGTTCGTGCGTGGATGTGTGCCGGAAGGCGATGTCTTTAGGGGTGGCGGCTACGGAGCACCGTGGGGACATTTCGGATGAGGCGTTTGTGGCGCGTTTTGCCGGGGAAGTGTTGGCGCAGCACGCTCGGGTCGATGTGCTGGTCAACAATGCGGGGATCAGTTTTATTGCGCCGGCGGAAAGTGTGTCGGCGGGGGATTTTCGGCGTGTGCTGGAAGTGAATCTGGTGGCGCCATTTCTGTTGTGCAAAGCGTTTGGGAAAATTATGTTGCAGCAGCGGCGCGGCAACATTGTGAATGTAGCCTCGATTGCCGGGCTTGCGGCGGTTGCGGATCGCTCGGCGTATAGCGCTTCGAAGCATGGATTGATTGGGTTGACGCGCACGCTTGCTGCGGAATGGGGCGGCCACGGCGTTCGCGTGAATGCGGTATGCCCGGGCTGGGTGAAAACGGAAATGGATATTGCCGATCAGGCCGGCGGCAATTACACCGATCAGGACATTATCGAGCGGGTGCCGATGGCGCGGTTCGCGCGCCCAGAAGATATTGCCAACGCGATTGCGTTTCTGGCGGATGAGCAGCAGTCGGCGTTCGTGAATGGACTCGCGCTTACTGTGGATGGAGGCTGGACCATGGATGCGAGTTGGAACAGTTTGCGGCTGCAACATCGGTAGCGTGGAGGCTGCGAAAAGCCACTGCAGAAAAGCTTTAACACAGAGGGCGCGGAGAAGAGGATTGTGCAACGTACGTATCGCGGCGCTCAATTGACAAACCCGGGGACGAACCTCAGAATTGTGTTTGCCTTTGTGGTTGTGCCCGAATGGCGGAATTGGCAGACGCGCTAGCTTCAGGAGCTAGTGGCCGCAAGGTCGTGGAGGTTCGAGTCCTCTTTCGGGCACCATTCTTCAGTTCTCACGCTTTGCAAAATCAGATCAACTAGCAATCTGGGTCCCGAGTAATGCGCTTATCCGACAACCGCGCATTACTTTGACACCCCAACTAAAATTCGCCGATAATTCGCTTCAATTCAGGCACTGCAAGGTAACCATGGTCTTTCGCGGTCTGCTTATTTTCCTTATCATTTCTCTATTTTCAAGAGTCGCGTGTCCTAATGATCTGGACAAAAAGCGAAAAATTGATGTGAAACATATTTCCGGCGAATTGAATGGCCTGGGCATTCGCCATCCATACATCGCAGACTTCATGAACTTCTCCGGAGAGCGCACGGCGACGTCCACATATTACGCTGCTGTATTCTCGCGAGTTTTAACCAATCGCATCAAAAATGTTTCTTTTGTCAGTCGCGCTGACGTCCATAAATTCTTGGATATGTATGGTTGGACTGACTAGGATCTCGCTGCTTCGGACGTCCTTCCAATATTCAGGTCCAAGTTCAGTCCTGATTCGATTCTTCAGGGCACGATTAGCTTTTCAATTCACTAACCAAATCGGTTGGCGCGCCTATCGTTAAAGAGTTTGTCGCGCGGGGAGCATTTTTCGAGCCTGGCGAATCAGTTCGAAGAGAGCCGACGGAACAAGCCAGCTAATCCAAGTGGTGTTGGCAAGCCCGTCGTGTTCAGAGTCCCCCAGGCGCCTTACTACCATTGGCAGGTTATCTTGCACCACTCGAAACATGACAAAAGCAAAGGTGACGATGTAAGACCGAACCATCCATTCTTTATGTAGCGCGACCATGCCACGCAGAATTGCGGCGAGAGCAATGCTGGTAGTGAAGATCCATGCCAGCGCCAAGAAGATTAGAGCGATGCCGAAACTTTTTGGAGTCGTATACACGGTCATCAGGAATGCTCCAGAAGAACCCACGACGACACCGAGAAGATACAAGCGACCTGTCCATACATGAACGTTCATGAATCGCTGGCGAAGTCCGGTCCAGAACTGAAACGGTCCGGTAATCACGGCCAAGATGCCACCACAGATGTGAATCATGAGGCGCGTTCGATGAGGCCAGAAGTAATCGTAGTAAGCGGGATCGAAACGAAAATAGGGGAGCGCATAATGATAAAGAAAACGAATGCTGACGGCGATAACCAGTAAGAGTCCTACGCTGATGAGGCGATCTTTCGGGATAGGTCCGGCACTGTGTTCCGAAAAAACCAGACGATCTGCCATCGTTTTCCCCCATTTCTGATTTCGAAGTTCCGTCGGGACCTAAGGGATGTGGGAGGGAGTATTCCGCGCCAGCCTGGCAGTGTCAACAACTCTCGTGCTGGCGTGCTGGGCGTCGAAGAAACTGTGGTCATTTGATGACGGTAAGCGGGACAATGCCCGGGGCGTTACGAAACTTCCTCGCAATGGGCTGGCATGCTGTAGAATCGCGAATCGCAGCTGATTTCATTTTTTATTCTGATTTGCAAAGGAACTTCATGCGCTCTGATTTTTCACGCAGTAGTCGCCGTAAATTTCTTGGTTATTCCGCGGGAGCGGTGCTGGCCACGTCACTGCCGAAATATTCGTTGGCCTCCAGCATTGAGCCCGCGCCTTCGTTCAATACGCCTGCCGCCGCGAAGCCGCAACGCATCATTCTGGATACAGACCCGGGCGTGGACGACGCCATGGCGATTTTTCTGGCGCTCCGTTCGCCGGAGTTGAAGGTGGAAGCGATCACGCCCGTCTCCGGGAATGTGCCGCTTTCGATGACGCTGCCCAACGCGCTGCGGCTGATTGAAATCGCTAACCGCGCGGACGTGCCGGTGGCTGCGGGCGCGGCGACCCCGCTGGTGCGGCGACTGATCACCGCGAAATATGTCCACGGGAATAATGGTTTGGGCGGGGTGGAATTTCCTGAGCCCAAGCTGCAGCCGGTGGCTGCGAGTGCTGCAGAACTGATTCGGCGGATTGTGCGCGCGAATCCGGGCGAAATCACTATCGTGGCGGTTGGGCCGCTTACCAACATCGCCACGGTTTTGAAGGAAGATCCGTCCCTGGCCACGCTGATCAAGGGGATTGTGGTGATGGGCGGGTCGCTGAGCGGCGGAAATATTACGCCATCGGCGGAGTTTAATTTTTACGTCGATCCGGAAGCGGCGCGCATCGTTTTCGATGCTGGCGTGCCGGTGACCATGGTGGGACTCGACGTAACGCACAAAGTTCTGCTGCGCGAAGAGCATATTAAAACGCTGGAAGCTGCGCAGAATCCAGTGAGCCAGGCCGCGGCAAAAATCATGCGGGCCACGTTTAATCGCATGCGCAAAGGAAACGACGCTACGGTGGTGGCGATGCATGATCCGCTGACCGTCGCGCATCTTATCGATCCCACGATTCTCACGCTGAAGGATTACTACGTGCAGATCGAAACTACGGGCGAACTTACTGCCGGAGAATCGGTGGGCTACGAACGCGCGCCGGTGCGCCGCTCGCCGCCGATGGACACTGGACTGCCGGCTACTGACGCGGGCGACGGAGCCGCGGAACTCAAGCCGAATTCGAAAGTCGCGGTGGAAGTCGACTCGGACAAATTCTTCAAACTTTTCTTGCCGCGCCTGACGGCGCCTGCATAGGTGAGTCACCGAGCTTCGGGGAATCGTTATGGCGACCCGTGAACAAAAATACAAGACGTTTCGAGCGCTGCACGAACGTGCTGGGGCATTTGTGATCCCCAATCCGTGGGACGGGGGATCAGCAAAAATTCTTGCGGCGCTGGGATTCGAAGCCCTGGCTACCACCAGCGCCGGTTGTGCGTTTTCGCTGGGCTATCTGGATTCTGCGCCAGCAGTGACGCGCGAGCTGATCCTGGCGAACGCGAAATCTATTGTGGACGCGACTTCGCTCCCGGTTTCCGCCGATCTGCAGAACGGTTTTGGCGATGCTCCCGAAATGTGTGCCGAAACGATTCGCTTGGCCGCCAGCGCGGGGCTTGCGGGCGGTTCGATTGAGGACGCTACGGGCGACGATAGCAAGCCTATCTACGAATTTCAGCTTGCGGTCGGTCGCGTTTCCGCGGCGGCCAAAGCGGCGCGTGAGGTGAATTTCTTTCTAACTGCGCGGGCGGAAAATTATCTGCACGACCGGCCCGATCTTGACGACACCATTCGCCGTCTGCGCGCATTCGCCGACGCCGGGGCCGACGCGGTTTATGCGCCGGGCCTAACTAGCATCGAGGACATCCGGAAGGTCTGCGCGACCGTTTCCAAGCCGGTGAATGTACTCGCAGGCATGCCGGGTACGCGCTTTTCCGTGGAAGAATTAGCGGCCGCCGGAGTGAAGCGCATCAGCGTAGGCGGTTCATTGGCGCGTGCCGCACTTGGCGCCCTGGTGCGGGCCGCCCGCGAGATAAAGGACAAACATACGTTCACGTTTGCGGCGGACGCACTACCCTCCGCCGAAGTGAAACGCTACCTGACGAATACAAAGAGTTAGCAAGGAACAAGCGCGGCAGCGTTACTTGCGAAACGCGCCCCATCCTAATCTAACTTGAATTGTATTGATTCCCGGATTCGGCGTGGCCAGCCCGGCATTGGAGATGTGCATGAAACGGACTTCCGCGGTCCAATCGTGCTTCTCGCCGAGCACATGCATGCCCAGCGCTGCGCTGGTGGTGAAATTTATCTGCGAAGTCAGCTCCGGCACTTTGGTATTGGTGAACAGCGTTCCGCCTTCAATTTCGAGGAACGGTTTCACTTTTTGCGGCTTGGACAGGATCCACTTAAACGCGAACGGATTCACGCCGGCGCCATAAGCCGTATTCGTTCGCTGGGTAATCACCCATACCGGCACCGCATCCAGCGCGTACTCCAGTTGACCCTGCAAAAAACCCGGTCCATGCGGAGCGGTCAAGATCAGTCCGTAGCGCAGGCCCACATTCCACACGCCGGTGCCGGAGGTGCTGCCGTTTAGCCCGTGGCCGCCGCCGGTCCACGCTTGCCACTCGCTGCCGGCTTCTTCCGGGCCCATCTGGGCGCGGGTGGCATCGGCGCTGGCCAGCAGCACGAACGCTAAAACACTGAAACACCGCAAAATCTTGCCCACCCTGGCGCCTCCGCAACTCCACTGCACGAACCGAACCTGCACGATATCCGAATCTTCGCCAAGTAACAATCGTGGTGTGCCAGTCGACCTGTACAAGATTCATCCCTTTGTACAGGTTGTGGCAGGCTCATACGCTTTCGTAAAGTAGAGGTGAATCTAAATCAGGAGACGCCAGAATGGCAGCAACGGCCACAGCGCCACAACGTGCAACAGCGACACAAACCGCACCACCAGCACCCAAGAAGGTCCTGTGCAAGTACCAGGGAAAGAAGGGGCAATTTTGCAATCGGCCCGCGCCACGCGAGTACGCCTACTGCTGGAAGCACGCGGAAGGTCTGGGCAACAAGATCGCCTCCTTCGCCAAGGCTTACATTCGCTAAGAATAAGAAGAAGTAGCGCCACGCGCCATTTGCCGGGCGACGAGCAAAGCCGCCTTTAGGGGCGAGCTTCGTAGACGATGTTAAAGGGCGTTTCTGTGGCGCGCCGAAAACGCGTGAATCCGGCGGCGGTCACCACGTCGCGAATCCGCGACTCGCCTGCCTGGGCACCCAGGCACAGCCCCACTTCTTGCGAACGTGAGCAGGGAGTGCACAGCAGCGTGGAAAACGAATAGTAAACGCGGCCCACCGGATTCAGATTGTCTTTCAGTTCGTTGTTGGCAAACGGCTCGACGATCATCCAAGTGCCATCTTTGCTGAGCGACTGAAGCACGTGCCTGGCCGCGCCGACCGGGTCGCCCATGTCGTGCAGACAATCGAACACCGCGACCAGATCGTAATCCTTGCCGGGAAATTCCTTGGCTTTGGCGACGCCGAATTCCACGCGGTCGGCTACGTTTTCCCGCTTGGCCGTTTCGCGCGCGCCTTCGATGGATTTATCGTGATAATCGAAGCCAAAGAAATGGCTATTGGGATAAGCCTTGGCCATCAGGATGGTCGAAGCGCCTTTGCCACAGCCTACATCGGCCATGCGCGCGCCTTTTTGCAATTTTTCGTTCACGTCCGCGAGCGCCGGGATCCAGGAAGTTACCAGGTTGGCTGCGTAACCGGGGCGAAAGAATTTTTCGCATCCGTGGAATACGCCGTCTTCGTGCTCGTGCCAGCCCATGCCCGCGCCGGTGCGAAACGATTCGGCGATGCGCGGCACGGCGGCCAGCGAGCCTAAAGCCAGTTCGAAGGCGCCGGGAAGGTAGGCGGGACTGTCTTCCTGGGCCAGCGCGAAGGCCTGTTCTTCGGTCAAACTGAACTTGCCGGATTTTTCGTCGTAGGTGACGTAGCCGCCGGCGGCTTGCGAAGAGAGCCACTCGCGGACGTAGCGTTCGTCGGTTTTCGTGTTGGCGGCAAGCTCGGCGGGGGTTTGCGGGTTGGCGGCCAGCGCCTTGTATAGCCCCAGTTTTTCGCCGATGACCACCATCCCGGCGTGGACGGCGGCGCCGAGGTCGCCGACAAAGCGCCCGATGAAGGCATTCAGCTTGTCCATGTCGAGAGCGGGTCGAGGTGCGGTACTCATGTGTTTCACTCCTTAATTTTTGGGCGGGCTGGACGCAAATGGCGAACGAGGAACCTGGGAAACCTGTGCCGGGATTCTGCGACAGCAATTCGCCCAAGTCAAGAACGCTAATTTGGCTGGATTTGGGGATGAATGCGGGCCGAAATGGGAGGAAAAGAGAAAGGAGGCGGGCCAGGTCTTCCCGCCTCCCCTTATTCCCCTTTCGGGGAATTCCGACTAGCCTGACGGAGGGCGGCTAATCGGTCGTGTGTTGGCCTACCTATGAAACTGTCGAAAGCGGAAAAAAGTTACAGCGAACTTAAAAAAAGTGACAGAATCTTTCTGCATCAACCCGGAAGTACTCGCGCTCCCTAGAAAGGCCATGGCACATGCCTCGCCCGTCGCCGCTCAGTCCTGATAACATACTGCGTTTTCTGCAACTTAGAAATGATCCGGTGTCTCTTGAGGATCTTTCGCGCTCGCTGCATATCAAGAAGGACCACCGCCGCCCGTTGCTGCAGATGCTGCTGCGCCTGAAAAAAAAGGGCTTGGTGGAAGAACTGACCCATGGGCGCTTCCTGCTGCGACGTTCGCAGAATGCCCCTGAGGGGGACAAGTCCACCGCTCCTGGCAAGTCCGCCACGGCGGCGCCGCCTGCGATTGTCGAGCCGATTCCGCAACACAAAGCGGCATCGCGCGACGAGATTCGCGGGCGGTTGGTGTTGCATCACGATGGTTACGGCTTCGTGGTTCCCGAAGTGGCTATTCCCAACATTGACGGCGATATCTTTATTCCTCGCGATTACGTGGAAGACGCGATGCACGGCGACCATGTGATCGTGCGCATCGCGCGGCTGAGCGGCATGCTTGGGGCGCGCCGCGCGGAGGGACGCATTGTGCGCATTGTTGGTCGCGCGCATCCGGCGATCGTCGGGCTGTTTCGCTACACATCCCGCGGCCCGGTGGTTATCCCTTACGACCACCGGGTGCAACACGAGATCGAATTGTTGCCTGGCGAAGAGCTTTCTCCCGTGCTGCGCGAACAACTGCTGCCCGGCGGCAAAGAGAGCGCCCGCAGCAAACGGCTTCCGCATATTGCCAAGCTGGATGGTGCAGTGGTTAACGTGGAATTGATTCGCTATCCGCGCGGTGGTGCGCCTCCTACGGGCAAGGTGATTGAAATACTTGGACGCCCGGGCGATTTGGGAGTCGACACGGAAATTATTATCCGCAAGCATCACCTGCCGCACGTGTTTGCGCGCGAAGTCGTGCAAGAGGCGGAGCGGCTGGCGATTCCCATCACGGCAGATGATTTCGCGGGGCGGGAAGATTTTCGCGATCTGCCTATTGTCACCATCGATGGCGAGACGGCGCGTGATTTCGATGACGCGGTTTACGTAGAGCGTCGCGATGATGGCGGCTGGCTGCTGCAAGTGCACATCGCCGACGTGGCGCATTACGTTCTGCCGGAAGCGCCGCTGGATCGCGAAGCGCGGCTGCGCGGCAATTCCGTGTATTTCATCGATCGCGCGGTGCCGATGCTGCCCGAATCGCTTTCTAATGGCATGTGCTCGCTGAAACCGCGCGAAGAGCGGCTGGTCATGAGCGCCATCATGCAGTTTGATTCGGCGGGCCGTCCGTTGACGGCGTGGATGACGCCGGGAGTGATTCGTTCCGCGGAGCGGATGACGTATACCAACGTGAACAAAGTGCTGGAAGGCGATCCGGAGATGACCTCGCGGTACAGTCATCTGAATCATCACTTCCGCGCCATGAAAGGCTTGGCGCTGCTGCTGAACGCGCGGCGGCGAGAAAATGGTTCGATTGATTTCGATTTGCCGGCTCCGGTCATTGAGTTCGACGAGCAGCAGCAGATCAACAATATTTCCCGCAGCGAACGGAACATCGCGCATCGCATCATTGAAGAATTCATGTTGGCGGCGAATCGTGCCGTGGATCATTACCTGTTCGGTCGCGGGTTGAAGTCGCTGCACCGCGTGCACGAAAAGCCGGATGCCCGCAAAGTTCTGGAGTTTGAGGAACTGGCGCGTGCGTTTGGCTATTCGCTGGGCGTAGAAGATCTGCATCAACGGGAGGTTGCGGTGCGCCACGGACGCACGCCCGCGCCCGCGAAGGCTGGACGTCCCGATTCGTATGGCCACGGCCGCGAACGGCAGCAACGGGTGTCACTGCCCGCCACGGATTTGAAAATCACGCCGCAGCATTATCAGCGGCTTTTGGCAAAACTCGCTGGAAAAACAGAAGAGCGCATCGTGTCGTACTTGATGCTGCGTTCATTGAAGCAGGCGCGCTATGCCGCGGAGCCGCTAGGGCACTTTGCGCTGGGCTTTGATGAGTACACGCACTTCACTTCGCCCATTCGGCGGTATGCGGATCTGATTGTTCATCGCATTCTGAAGTGGGCACTGGCTCATCCGGATGCGCCGGCGCCTGCGCACATCAAACCTGCCGTTGGCGTGGAAGCCGCGCTGTTTTCGCAGAATCATTTGGAGGAAATTGCTCAGGAAACTTCCGAGACGGAGCGCCGCGCCACGGCGGCGGAACGCGAATTGATCGATTGGAAGACCGCGCAATTCATGGAGCATCATCTTGGCGACGAGTACGAGGCGCTGATCATCTCGGTGCAGAAATTTGGCTGCTTTGTGGAGTTGCTCGAGGTGTTTGTGGAAGGCTTGCTGCCGATTACCGCGCTGGAAGAGGCTGCGGATGCGCGAGTCGTCTTTCGCGAGAGCGATCACGCGATGGCGGCGGTGCTGGGTGGCGATTCTGGGCGGCGCGGGCGACGGCCTAGCAAAAAGCCAGTCAAGGAGTTGGCTTGGAAATTAGGCGATCGGGTGCGGGTTCGTGCGGAACGCATCGACCCGATGCGGCGGCGGGTGGAGTTCTCGCTGGTCACGCCGTCCTAGATGACGAGGAATTGTGCCACGATCCCACCACTGCGGGCCGCACAAGACGCGGCCCTTCGAGGCTCAGGATAAACGGGATGACAGGTGGAGGCAAGAGGCGGGGATTTATTTGGGGGAGTGGTGGGGGTGGACTTGGCTTTGGTCGTTGGTGAGTTTTAGGAGTTGTTTGGCTGGGTGGAGCCAGGAGGGGTGTTGGAGGTTGGGGGCGATTTCGGATAGGGGGATCATTACGAAGTTGCGGCGGAGCATGCGGGGGTGGGGGACTTGGAGGTCGGGCGTGTCGATGGTGGCATCGCCGTAGAGGAGGATGTCGAGATCGATCAGGCGAGGGCCTTTGGCGAAGGGTTTTTTGCTGCCCATGTGGGATTCGATGCCACGCATTTTTGCTAGTAATTCTGCGGCGGGCAATTCCGTTTCTGCGGCGAGGACGGCATTCAGGAACCAGGCTTGATCGAGGTAGTCGACGGGTTCGGTTTCGTAGAAGGTGGAGAGCTGTTTGACGTGGACGCC
>JBAVNY010000885.1:0-6675 GCA_049691535.1 Candidatus Acidiferrum sp. | reverse complement strand
TCGACGATGTGAGGGAACTATGTTGAGTTTCGACAAAATGACCGTGAAGGCCCAAGAGGCCATCGCCAAAGCGCAGGAAGTTGCTGCTGCCCACGAAAATCAGGCTATCGAGCCGTTGCATCTGCTCGCCTCGCTCATCCAGCAACAGGATGGCGTCGTGTCGCCGCTGCTCGCCCGCCTGGGTATTCGCAGTGAAATGCTTTCTCAGGAAGTGGAGCGCGAAATCAATCGCCTCCCCAAAGTTCAAGGGTACGGGCAGCAGCATATGAGCCGCGCTCTGAACCAGGTCTTAGAGCGCTCCTTCGACGAAGCCACCAAATTCAAAGATGAATATGTCTCCACGGAACACCTGTTCCTGGCCACCGCTGGCGAAGATCGCGATCCCGCGGGCAAACTCCTCCAGAAAAACGGCGCCTCGCACGAAGCTATTCTCCAGGCCCTTGCCGGAGTGCGCGGCAATCAGCGCGTCACTTCGCAGAATCCCGAAAGCACCTATGCCTCTCTCGAGAAGTACGCGCGCGATCTTACCGATCTCGCCCGCCGCTCCAAGCTCGATCCCGTCATCGGCCGCGATGAAGAAATTCGCCGCGTCATGCAGATTCTCGCGCGCCGCACCAAAAATAATCCTGTACTGATTGGCGAACCCGGAGTAGGCAAAACCGCCATCGTCGAAGGTCTCGCGCAGCGCATCATTTCTGGCGACGTTCCCGACGTTCTCAAAACCAAAAAGCTTGTGGCGCTCGATCTGGCCGCTCTCGTTGCCGGCGCCAAGTATCGCGGTGAATTCGAAGATCGCCTCAAGGCCGTCCTCAAAGAAATCACCGAAGCCGAAGGCCAGATCATTCTGTTCATCGACGAGTTGCACACCCTGGTCGGCGCCGGTGCTGCCGAAGGTGCTATGGATGCCTCCAACATGCTGAAGCCCGCCTTGGCCCGCGGCGAATTGCGTGCCATTGGAGCCACCACTCTCGACGAATACAAGAAACACATCGAAAAAGATCCCGCGCTCGAACGTCGCTTCCAGCCCGTGCTCGTCAAGGAGCCTACTGTCGAGGACACCATTGCCATTCTCCGCGGCTTGAAAGATCGTTACGAAGTGCATCACGGTGTGCGCATCAAAGATTCCGCCATCATCGCCGCAGCCACGCTCTCGCATCGTTACATCTCCGACCGTTTCCTGCCCGACAAGGCGATCGACTTGATCGACGAAGCAGCCGCCAGTCTGCGTATGCAGATCGATTCTCTGCCCACGGAAATTGACGAAATCGAGCGTCGCATTCTGCAACTAGAAATCGAACGCCAAGCGCTCCTTAAGGAAACGGATCCGCACTCCATTGAACGCCGCGGCCAGATCGAAAAGGAGCTCGCCAAACTCCGCGAAGACTCCAGTGGCCGGAAAGCTCGCTGGCAATCCGAGAAGCAAGCCATATCCAAAACCCGCAAGCTGAAAGAACAAATTGAGGCCCTCAAGGCGGAGGCCGATCGCTACGAACGTTCCGGCGATTTGGCCAAAGTCGCGGAAATCCGCTACGGAAAAATCGCTCAAGCCGAGAAAGAGCTGCAGGAAGCTCAGGCGCGCTTTGCCGAATTACAAAAAGGCCCTCGTATGCTTAAGGAAGAAGTCGACGAAGAAGACATCGCCAAGCTGGTTGCCAAATGGACCGGCATTCCCGTCGGCCGCTTACTCGAAGGCGAAGTCCAGAAACTCGTTCACATGGAAGAGCGTCTCCGTCAACGCGTCGTCGGCCAGGATGAAGCCCTATCTCGCGTCGCCAACGCCGTCCGTCGCAGCCGTGCGGGACTTTCCGATTCCAAGCGCCCCATCGGCTCATTCATTTTCCTCGGCCCCACCGGCGTCGGCAAAACCGAGCTCGCCCGCGCCCTCGCCGAATTTCTGTTCGACGACGAAAAATTAATGATTCGCATCGATATGTCCGAATACATGGAGAAGCACAGCGTGTCACGGCTCATTGGCGCGCCTCCAGGCTACGTTGGTTATGAAGAAGGCGGTCAACTCACCGAACAGGTGCGTCGTCATCCCTATTCCGTGGTGTTGTTCGACGAAATCGAGAAGGCCCATCCCGATGTCTTCAACGTGCTCTTGCAAATTCTCGAAGATGGCCGCCTTACCGATGGTCAAGGCCGTACCGTCGATTTTCGTAACACAGTCTTAATCATGACCTCCAACGTCGGCTCTCACGCCATTTCCGAACTCTCCACGAAAGATCCGGAAAAAGCCCGCAAGGAAGCAATGGATGCGCTTCGTGCCTCATTTCGGCCCGAGTTCATCAACCGCATCGATGAGATCGTTATCTTCAACCCGCTCGGCAAAGAGCAATTGGAACGCATCGTCGATCTCATGCTAAAGACCGTCGACAAACTGCTCGCGGAACGCCAAATCTCACTGGAACTTACTCCGGCAGCGAAGCAACTGCTCTTGCGCGAAGGTTACGATCCCGCCTATGGCGCACGCCCGCTTCGTCGCACCATTCAACGCCTGATTCAAGATCCTCTCGCTATGCAGATCCTCGAAGGCGCGATTCTGCCCGGCGACCAAATCCGCGTCGATCGCGATGGCCAGAAAGACCAGATGCGCTTCGAGCGCGTCCCCGCTAAGAAGCCGGCAGCCGCAGCCACGAAATAACTGCCTGCCGTACAACGTATACAAAGAGCGCAGCGGCTTGACGCTCTCTGTACCAACTTTTAGACTGAGTTTTCTGCCGCCGGAAAGGTTTTCCCCATGAAAGTTCTTCGCACCGGCGCTCTGCTCATTATCATGAGCGTCCTCCTGGTCATCGTTGGCGGTGCCCTCGGCGGGCGCAGCGGCTTGCAAATTGCCCTTGCGATCGCCGTAGTCATGAATTTCGTTTCCTACTTCTTCTCAGACAAAATCGCGCTGCGGTCCAGCGGCGCTCAACCGGTCACGCGCGAGCAACTGCCCCGTCTCTATCAGGTAATGGAACGCCTTGCCGCCAAAGCCCATATTCCCGTTCCCGCGCTGTATGTCGTGCCCGATGCCGCACCCAACGCCTTTGCCACTGGCCGCAGTCCCAAACACGCCTCGGTCGCCGTCACCGAAGGCTTGCTGCAAGTCATGAATGACGACGAACTCGAAGGCGTAATCGCTCACGAGCTTTCCCACGTCCGCAATTACGACATCCTGACCAGCTCCATCGCCGCCACCATTGCTGGTGCTATTACGTATATGGCGCAGATGGGTCGTTGGGCCATGATCTTTGGCGGCTATGGCGGCAACCGCGACAACGACCGCGAAGGTGGCGGCTTCTCCGCACTGTTGATGATCTTCCTGGCTCCCTTCGCGGCACTCCTGCTTCAGCTCTTCTTGTCCCGCACCCGCGAATACGCTGCCGACGAAACCGGCGTGAACATGGTCGGCCAGCAATACGGCTTGATTAGCGCTCTCGAAAAGCTGGGGGCCTACAACAAACGCATCCCCACTTCGGCGATTTCTCCTTCGACCGCGGCCCTCTGCATCGTGAAGCCTTTCTTCGGTAGCGGCACTCTTTCCAGCCTGTTCAGCACCCACCCGCCGCTCGAAGATCGCATTGCCGCGCTGAAGCAAATGGTAATCACCCCAATTCGCTAAAGCTCAACGTCACTCGTCTAGGTCTTGGAAATGGGACTATCTATCCCGCGGATTGGTAAAGTTTTCCACCGACTTTCCCTGTGTCCGCGGCTGTAGTTACTGCTTAAAAATCAAGCTCTTTAGTTTCAGCGACTTTGCACCTCTGTAAATATCTGTTTCCTTTGGCGTAACAAATGCACTAATCTCGGGCAGCCGAACGTGCCACCCACGTTGGGGCTGGGGGAGAGTTCGTATGAGTTGTAGGGATACCATCCATCTGATTTGCATGTATTTAGAAGGAAAATTGTCGCCCAGCGTGCAGTCGGAAATCGAGCGGCATCTCGGTTCTTGCCCGGATTGCAGACTCGTCTTGAATGCGGCTACCACCACTCTTGATCGCTACTTTGGGGCTCCTAAAGTCTCTGCGGATTCGCAAGCCGCCTGATTCAAATCTTTGTAATCATCTCGTTTCGCTGCAGTTATTTCGTGCCTCACCGGTTGTGTCTTTGCTCATCGTCTGTGCGATTCATTCCTCTTTCACATCGATGCAATGTAGTCCTTCCTACAGTAAAACCTTGAAAAAATTACGTATACTTGGCCTCTGCTGTAATCTTTACTGGTACTAGTACGTTATTCACGCGCACTTCCAAACCCTTTCGTGCCTCCTAACGACCTGCCGAAAGACAACTTAGCTTCGATCCCTCCCCAACATGCGCTTTGGCTCCACGTGTGCCCTTTTCCACAGCAGACGGCGTAATGCCGAAGGAGACGAAGTCCATGAGCGAGTTTCATGATTCTACGGTTCTGACGACTGCAGCCACCCCTCGTTGGGTTGGCTTGGCAATCGCAGGCCTCGGGGTAGTTTCTTTGGGAAGCTTGGGTCTGGGCTGGAGCGCTTTGAACCAATCCAAGTCCGCCGAACAATCCATCCAGGCAGCTTTGAAGCAGCAGAATGACACGTTGTCGCAACGTCTGGCGAAGACGGATGATCAGAATCAGCAACTTCAGAGCGATCTTAAGGTGGTCACCGATAAGCTGAATCTGACTCAAGAACAACTGATCAGCGCCCGCAAGCAATCCAAGGCCGCCGTCGTGGCTTACGACAAGAAGCTCAACGGCTTGGAATCCAACGTGAAAACGGAGCTGGCCACCAAGGCTAGCACCGAAGATGTCAGCAAGCTGAATGGCGACGTTTCCGGCGTTCGCAACGACCTCGACGACACCAAAAACAAGCTGGAACGCGCTACCGGCGACATGGGCGTGATGAGCGGCTTAATCGCCCGCAATCACGACGACCTCGAAGAACTCAAGCGTCGCGGCGACCGCAACTACTATGAATTCACGGTCCAGAAGTCCAAGACTCCACAGCGCGTGGGTCCTGTACAGATGAGCCTCAACAAGGCCGACCAGAAGCACTCCAAGTACACCGTGACCGTTCTGGCCGACGACAAAGCCATCGAAAAGAAAGACAAGACCGCTGGCGAACCCGTTCAGTTCTACATCAAGGGCGCAGCCCGTATGTCTCCCGACGAAATCGTGGTCTTCGACGTAGGCAAGAACCAGATCACCGGCTACCTGTCGACTCCGAAGTCCGCGGGAGGCACCACCGCCGCAAGCAACACCCCGGCTCAGTAATCCGGATTGCTGTTTGGTCCGTCTAATCAACTTGAGAGTACCCAAAGGGAGGATCCAGAGAATCCTCCCTCTTCTTTCATCCAATCGCCCACCAGCCCGCGTACTCCCTCTGAGTCTTGCTGGACACCCGCACGTGGCTATGCCACTCTATGGGGCGCCCAGAATCGGCCATCAATTTGTCTTTTTCGCTCGTAACAACAGGAGGGGAAGGAACATGAAATACCGTTTCGCAGCAATTGCAGCTCTAGCACTAAGTTCGGCAGCATTCACACTCGCCGCGGATGGCACCTGGACCGGGTACATCTCCGACAGTGAATGTGGCGCGAAGGGCGCGAATGAAAAGCACGCCGCCTGTGCCGCCAAATGCGTGAAAGAGCACGGCGCCAAGTATGTGTTCGTCAATGACGCAGACAAGAAAGTCTACGCCGTTGATGATCAGGATAAAATTGCCGCTCATGCTGGCCATCACGTCACCGTGAAGGGCAGCGTCGACGGCGACAGCCTCAAACTGGCCGACATCAGCATGGCCAAGTAAGCACTTTTAACTTCGTTTTCACTGCGGGCAGGACTTCAGTCTTGCCCGTTTTGTTTTACGGTGGCCCTAATTTTCGTTACGATGGTTTTTCTCCATGACCACCACACTTCTTCATGTAACGCGCGCCTTTACGCCCAGCACTGAAATTCACGATGCCGGCATCCTCATTCGCGATGGTGTGATCGAAGCCATTGGCCCTCGCGACGATTTGTCGTTGCCTCGAGGCGCCCAAGAAATCCAGGCATCTGGCAAGATCGCCGTTCCCGGCTATATCGACGTCCACATCCACGGCGCTGGCGGCCACGACGTAATGGAGGGCACCGAAGAAGCTCTCTCCACCGTGGCTCGCACCCTAGCCGCGCACGGCACTACTTCTTTCGTCGCCACCACGGTTACGGCCAGTCCAGACGCGATTTGTGCCGCCGCCGCAGGCATTGCCGGCCATATCACTTTGCAGCAGCAGGCCGAAGATAATCGCGCACAAGTTCTAGGCGTTCACTTCGAAGGTCCGTTCATCAGTCCGGCTCGTCGTGGCGTACACCCCTCCGAGTGGATCACTCTTCCCTCCGCTGCCCTTCTTCAGCGCTTCACCGATGCAGCCGGCGGCTACGCGCAAATCCTGACCATCGCTCCAGAGTTGCTAGGCGCTATGCCATGTATTGATGCTGCCCGCAAAGCTGGTCTCGTCGTCGCCATGGGACATACCGACGCTACTTACGAACAAGCTCGCGCCGCCATCGCTCACGGCGCGCGTCACGCCGTGCATGTCTACAACGCCATGCGCCCCTTCACTCACCGCGATTCCGGCGTCATCGGTGCGGTGCTGACATCGCCCGACGTCACCGCCGAACTTATCGCCGATGGTGTGCATGTCGACGAGACCGCGATGCGCATTCTTCTTCAAGCCAAAGGCGCATCC
>JBAVNY010000884.1:0-11932 GCA_049691535.1 Candidatus Acidiferrum sp. | reverse complement strand
TGCGTCGCACTCCATATTCGGTTATATTATTGGACGAAATCGAAAAGGCGCATCCGGACCTCTTCAATATATTGTTGCAAGTGTTTGAGGACGGGCAGTTGACGGATGGTCTGGGCAATACGGTTGATTTCCGGAATACCATCATCATCATGACTTCCAATATCGGTGCGCGGCATCTGCAGAAGCGCACGTCAATCGGGTTCGCGTCTGGAGTAGACGAAGCCAGTTTGAAGAGCATGGAAGATCTGGTGTTGGGGGAAGTGAAGCGGTCGTTCAATCCGGAGTTTTTGAACCGGTTGGACGAAGTGATTCTCTTCAATCCGTTGGGTGATGAAGACCTGCTGCGGATTATTGATTTGCTGGTCGGGCAGTTGAACGACACGCTGATCCACCGCCAAGTGCAGGTTGTGCTGTCACCCGAAGCACGCCAGTGGGTACTGGAGAAAACGTGTGCGGACCGCAACTATGGAGCGCGGCCGCTACGGCGGGCTCTGCAAAAATATGTAGAGGACCCGCTCTCTGAGGCATTAATCCAGGGAGGAATTCAGAGACCTGCGACATTGCAGATTTATGTTGCGGGGGAAGGTCTCGCGTTCCGGCCAGTCGTTGAGGCAACCCCGGTCGTCCACTAGCGAATCTGACGCAACACGTGTGAACGCGAAGCGGTTTGCCATGGAAGGAAACCGCGTGCGATCAACGCACGGCCAGCCCATGCCGGGACTGGCGGGAGAATAACATCTTGGGTTTGGGGGCGCGGCCTTGAGACGATCAAAGGCCGCTAGCAGGCCAGTCTGTGTATTTGCAGAAATGGGCGCCATGCGACGTGCGTGTGTCCGTTCGCTGAGCCCGTGCCTGCTGTTGATGTTTCTGCTGGAATTCAGTCCTACCTTGGTAGTCGCAAATCCTGCACATATAGAAGATGCAACTGAAGTGGCAAAGGGCGCGTATTTGCTTCACGCGTCGTTGAACGAGAAGACGCTGGACGAGAACATTGAAGACTTCGCGGGAATTCAGCCGCAGGGTCAGGGCAATGCCGAGGCGCCGCAGGGGTTCATTGAGCGGATCGATTTTGAGGGGAACCGGCGCATCCGGAGAGATACGCTGCAGGCGCGCATTTTTAGCCGGCCGGGCGATCCATATAACGAGGATACGCTCCGCAGAGATTTCCAGGCGTTGTGGAACACGCAGTTTTTCGAAGATGTGAAGTTGCACGTGGAAGACTCGCCAGACAAACCCAACGGAAAAATCATTGTGTTTGATGTGAAGGAGCGCCCGGTGATCCGGCGCATCCGTTACGAGGGGATTCACTCAATTTCCGAGTCGGACATTTTGGATCGGTTCAAAGAAAAGAAAGTCGGGCTGACGGTGGAAAGCCAGTTTGACCCGACGCGCATTAAGAAAGCGGAAGTGGTGCTGAAGGAGCTGCTGGGAGAGCACGGGCGGCAATTTGCGACAGTGACCCCGCAGTACGAGCGAATCGCATCGAGCAACGCGGTAATCCTGGTGTTCAAGATTGATGAAGGGCCGAAGGTAAAGGTCGGGAAGATCCTGTTTACGGGGAATCATGCGTTCAGCAATCGGAAATTGATCCGCGCAATGAAGCATGACCGGCCGTACCAGATACCGCTGTACATCACCGAGATCAACGTGATGTCGAAGACGTACGACCACGACAAGTTGATTGAGGATATAGAAGTCGGAATTCGCGGGTTGTATCAGGACAATGGCTACTTCCGAGTGCTGGTGGGCGAGCCGATCTTGGAGAACGTGGATACGGAAGGATGGAAGTACGGGATTCCGTTCGCGGGCAGATCGCAAGGCAAAGCGGTGAACATCACGATCCCGATTGAAGAGGGCGAGCGATACAACATGGGAACGTTGAAGATCGTAAGCGCGGACCCAGACAAGGCGTTGTCGTTGAAAGTAGAGGCGCTGAAAACGGTGTTTCCGTTGCATACGGGAGATGTTTTCAATGCGTCGAAGATCCGCAAGGCCATGGAAGATTACACGAAGATTTATGGCAACTACGGATTTATCGATTTCGTGCCGCAGCCGGATACGGAAATTGACGAACCGGCAAAGCGCATTGATATCACCATGAAGTTTGAAGAGGGCAAGCAGTATTACGTGCGACGCATCGATTTCAGCGGAAATACCACGACGCGCGACAAAGTTATCCGACGCGAATTGCTGATCGACGAAGGGCAGCTCTTTAACAAGCATTATTGGGAACTGAGCATTTTGCGGCTGAACCAGTTGGATTATTTCGACAAGCTCGATCCGGACAAGTCGGCGGAAATCAAGCGCAACACGAAGGAAGGCACGGTTGACCTGCTGCTGAAGCTGAAGGAAAAAGGCAAGCAGTCGATCGGATTGCAGGGCGGGGTCAGCGGATTGGCCGGCGGATTTATCGGGTTGACCTACCAGACGAACAACTTTTTGGGATTAGGCGAAACGCTGACGCTTTCGGCGCAGGTGGGGCAATATCAGCGGAACCTGATGTTTGGATTCACAGAACCGTATTTGTTTGACCGGCCGATCCAGAGCGGGTTCACGATTTTTTCGAGTTTGTACAAGTTCAACCAGGCGCAACAGGCAGCAGTGTTGACGGGACAAGCGGTGAGCATCAACCCGCAATACATTCAGAATTACAACCAGAACAGCACGGGATTCACGGCGTTCGCGAGCACGGCGCTGAAGAAGTATGCGTTTACGCGATTCGGGCTGACGTATGGGCTGACGAGAACGAACATCACGACGTATAACCAAGCGTCGGATTTGCTGTTTACGCAATTGCAGTATCGAAGCATCGCTGGACCGAGCGCGCTCAACGGAATTATTGCCAGCACGATCACGGCGACGATGAGCAAGAACACGATCAACAATCCGATCAATGCGACGAGCGGCAAAAGCTTCTTCTATTCGCTGGCGTTTACGGGCGGACCGATCGGCGGGAACGTCAACACGATCACGAATACGGGCGAATTTAAGTACTTCCATCCGATTAACAAGAGGCGGAACGCGATTGGCGTGCGTTTTCTTGGTGCGTATACGGCGGGGTATGGAGGCAAAGAAGTGCCACCGTATAGCCGGTTCTATATGGGCGGCGAAAACGATATACGCGGATTCGACATCCGCGCAATATCGCCGGTGACATACATCCCCAGCGTGTTCAATCAAGGGATTACGTATACGTGTAATACGTGTTTTTCCGCCGCAGGATATCCGACGCTGCGGGCGTTCACGGTGCCGGTGGTGGCGTACACGATTACTTTTCCGGGCGGAGACATTCAGGGCGTGGGGAATTTCGAGTATCGCATTCCGATCGCCGGACCAGTGGGTATGACACTGTTTCTGGACGCCGGTACGGATGGAATCGCGAACAAGGGCGCATTAAAGCTGGATCCAACCGGAGTGACGAACATCAACACGATGTTCCCGCTGGCGAACCAACAGCAACAGTTGCAGATTGCGCCGGGAACGAACTTCAAGATGCGCGCGTCGACGGGTATCCAGTTGGATGTGAACCTGCCGATCGTGCAGGCGCCGTTCCGAATTTATTGGGCCTATAACCCGTTGCGACTGCACCAAACGATCATCGCACCCTATGATCAGTTCAATGCGGCGAGCTTGTATCAGACCTGTCAGGCACTGGGGCAATTGTGGGCACTACATCCAAATCAATGCGACCCAACAATTTTGAATCAGCTGCAGCCGGCGATACAGAATCCGGGACGGCTGAATTACTTTGAGCCGTCGAGCACGTTCCGGTTTACGGTTGGAAAAACATTCTAGGTGCGGTGAGTAGAGAATCGGAGCAGTGCGCGCTGATTCGCAGAGGAATTTCTGAAGGAATTGCAGTGTTGGGATGGCAGGCGGGCAGCGGGACAACGTTCGACCGGGAAGATGGCATCGAGATTGAGCAGGGACGTGCTGAGGGGATGCCAGGAAAAGTATACGGGGGAGATGTCAGTATGAAGTTGCGAATGATGAAACTGGCGGCGGTAGCAGCAGGGTTGTGCGCCACGGCGTGGGTGGGAGGCTGCGGAAGCTCCAATGCGAATGTGGTGACAGTGACAGTTAGTCCGGTGGCGGCGACGGTGGTGGCCGGCCAAGTTTATTCATTCACAGCGACGGTCGGAGGCTCGACGGTCCTGACGGTGAAGTGGGCGTGCACCTATTCGTATACGCCCGCGCCGACGGTGGCTGTGCCAGCACCTAAAGCAGTGACCGGGACGTGCCCAACAGACGGAAGTTACGGGTCATCCACAGTCGACTCTACGACGACGGTCCTGACGTACACAGCGCCACCACTATCGAAATTTCCGAATCCGATTCCGACACTGACATACACAGCAACCGCGGATGCGAATCATGGCAAGACCGGAACCGCGACGATATCGCTGGATTCCGGGATTCGCGTGTCGATAAGTCCGGCGAGCGCGACGGTGCCGGTGGGAGTAACGCCAGCGCAGACGGTGCAGTTTACGGCGTCGTTGCAGAACTCGACGCCCACGAATTTGCAGTTTCTAGTGACGCAGCCAAACACCGCGTCGGCAACCACGGCGAACCAGACAGCAAATCCGCTGTCGGCGACGTGTTCGCCCACGTGTGGCTCGATTGATGCGAACGGGGTATTCACGGCACCAGGGGCATTGCCGACGGATACAACGCCGAGTGGAAGCAAATCGACAAGTCCGACGACGGTGTATCTGGTGGTGAATTCGAAAGCGGACCCAAGCGAGTTTTCTGTGGCAACAGTGACGCTGATCAGCACGTCGACGAATCCGGTGACGTTCACCGGTATATCACCGACAACGGTGGCGACGGGAGGGGTGATCCAAGACATTTTCCTGAGCGCCAAGAACCTGCTGAACACGACGACGATCACGTTTACGCCGCCGGGTGGGTCGCCGCAAGCGATCGCGTCGACATCGATATTCAACATCCCGGTGAGTACGGAATACTGCACGCCGAGCACGGCGGGAGTGACGCCGGTAGTTACGTGCGACGCGTCGATCATGACGCGAATCCGGTTGAACCAGCAGCAACTGGCAACGCCGGGAACAGCAACAATCACGGTGAATAATATTCCGGATCCGAGCAATCCCGGGACGACAACGTCGGTATCATTTCCGCTGCAACTGGTGTGCGCACGACCGGGATTGGTAGCAGCCGTGCCAGACAGCTTTCCGCAAACGACGGCATCGAGCGCAACAACGTTCTCGATCGATGGCGGGTACTACGGCGGAGGCAGCAATCCGGTGGTGAAATTGCTGTTCAACGGACAACTGACGACGGTATCGAGTTTTAATCCGCGGCAATTTACGGCGTCGCTGCTGAATGGGCAGGTACCTGGTCCGGGTCTCTATCCGCTTTCCGTGCAGAGCAACGCGCAAATGGCACCGCCGCTGTTCCCGACGGCAACGGGGAACGTGGCCGTACAGCCGGTATTCAGCGACATAAACGCGCTTTATCAACCGGTAGCGCCCGCTCCGCAGGTATTTCCTCCGACGATTGCGTTGCCGGCAGGCGGAACGCCGAGCAGCGTGGCGCTGAACTCGACGAAGGGATATGCGGTAATCACCGAGCAGGCTACGAATGCGATTCAGATGGTGGATTTGCGAAGCGGCACGCCGGTGCTGGGAGCTTCGTTGGGCGTGGGAACTGCGCCGACAGGTGTGGCGATCGATGACCAAGTATCGGTACCGAATTTGCCGGGGTACGACCTGGGTGTGGTGGTGAACAGCGGCGACAGCACCTTGTCGCTGGTGGGTCTAGCGAACGGAGCGCCACTGCAGACGGTTGGACTGGTGAAGTTGAGCGGACTATTTACGCAAGCATTGGGAACGACAACGACCTCGCAGCCTTTCTCGGTGGGCGTGGATCCGAGTACGCATCTGGCGGTGGTGGCATTCACAAATACGAACATCGGGTTTATAGCCGATGTGAATCCGAATGGATCTTCGCGGACATGCTTTGTGGCAGGGCAGACGCCCCCGTGCGTGATTGCGTCGGTGTCATTGAATACCGGAGCAACACCGCAAGTGGTGATGCAGCCAAATGTGCCGCTGGCGTACGTGACACCGGGCGGCGGCGGAGTTTTGTCGGTGGTGAATTTGCTGCAAACGAACACCGCGGTGGTGATTGCGGCGGCAAATGCATCGCCGGCGGGAGCGGTGCGAACGAACAACGTGGTGACGATTACGACCACGACACCACACGGAATTAATCCGGCGGTGGGAGGCACGGTGCTGATTGCAGGGGTGACACCGGCGGACCTGAACGGCACGTATCAAGTAACGCCGGGAAGCATAACAAATCCGTATACCTTCCAGTATGCGCAGACGACGCCGGCGGGAACGACGCTGACCAACGAGTCTGGAGGCGGGGGAACAGTGACGTACGGGAGTCCGTACTACACGTTCAACGTGACCAACACGGTGACGGGAGCGGCGATCAATCAGGTGACGCGAGCGCTGGGACTGGTGGATCCCAATGCGACGACCGCACAGGTGAGTTTCATTCGGACACTGGATCAAAGCGTGACGTCGTTGACGTTAACTGCGGGAAGTTGCAGTGGCTGTACGCCAGTACCCGCGGGAGCGCCGGAAAGCAATTTCCGGTCGGTATCGTTCGATCCATACACGAACGTAATGGTGGCGTACGCGCCGAGTGAGAACACGGATCCAAATTTGAACGGAAACAAGATTTCGCTGATCAATCCGGGAGGACCGGGGATTAACGGAAGCACCCAGCCGCCGTATCGAATCATACAGGCGATTCCGACAGGACAAGTGGGAACGGGTACGTATACACCATCCGGAGGAACGGCGGGCCAAGTATTCGGGCCCATGGTTTACGATCCGAAAACGAAACTGGTACTGGTGGCGAACGCGGGGAGCAACACACTGACGTACATGAGCGTGGACCCGAGTAATTTGTTCAAACCGGTGGAGATCAAGAACGTTGACGTGACCTCGGGCGGGGTGCCAAGCGCGCAACCAGCGTTGGGCTCGCCGATTCCGGGTGGCTGCAATCCAGCGGGATACACGGGACCGGTGATGGCGAACGCGGTGATGCTGGGATGCGCGGACACGAATGGCAATCCGGTGCCAGCGACGTTGCGGGTATTCGGGCAAGGGTTCGGAGCGAATAGTCCCTCGTGCAACGGAACCGGAGGAGCGGTGCAAGTGCGGTTGGATCAAGATGCAACCGGGATCACCTGCACGGTGCCGAACGACGGAGAAGTGGACGTGACCATCGCGCAATCGCGGCTGATACTGCCGCATGACTTCGCGCTGGACGTGGTGGCGAATGGAGTGAATTCGAACACCGCGGACTTGTTTGCGGTGGGCGTGAAAAATTTGACAGCGGCGTGCAATCCGGTGCCACTGATCAACACGAGTTCGTTGCTGCAGGGCCAAGGGCCGGAAGGCGTGGCGTATGACGAAATCCGGAACGTGGCGGTGGTAACGAACTACAGTTGCAGCAGCATTTCGATCATCAACATGGATGAGACGAACGCGCACAATTATGGCGTGCCGTACGGCGGAGTGATGAGCACGTTCGCGGTGGGAAAGCAGCCGCTGGGCGTGGCGGTGATTCCACGACTGGGTTATGCAGTGACGGCGAACAATGGCGGTAATGGAACAACGGGAACAGCATCGATTATTAACATTAGCAATCCTCTGGCTCCGACATCGGCGGCGACGGACGTGACGGTAGGAATTGCTCCAACCGGAGCCGGGATGGATCAGGACCGTGCGCTGGCATTGGTGGCGAACTCGGGATCGAACACCGTGTCGGCGATCGATTTGACGGTGTTGCTGCCGGGAGCGGTGACTACGACGACGCCGGTGGCTACAACGGTAGCAGTGGGCGGGCCACCAAATGCGATTTCGGTGGATCCCAACCGCGCAGTGGCAGTGGTGACGAACCTGCAGAACTCAGGTACGACGAGCTCGGTGGGAGCACTGGATGTGATCAGCCTGGCGAGCACGCCGCCGGTGCGGAGCACCTCGGCGTCGATCAATACGCTGACCGCGAATCCGACGGGCATTGTGTACGACCCAGCGGTTTCGCCAGCATTGTTTTATGCTACGTCGACGCAAGAAAATGCGGTGTATGCATTCAACCCAGACACCTCACAGACGCAATTAATTCGGGTGGGAATTAATCCATTTTCGATCGCGTATAACTTCCAGACGGGGACGATGCTGACGATCAACTCGACGTCGAACACAATGTCGGTGGTGGACATCCAGACATTCTCGACGCGGGAGACGCTGGGACTGAGCAGCCAATCGCAGTTTGCGGCGGCGATGGACAACGTGAATAACACGGCGGTGGTGGTGGATCAGAACAACAACCGGGTGCTGCTGGTGCCAATGCCGAAGTAAATTTGGAGCAGCGGCGGAGTGTTGAGGCGGAGTTGTTGTAGCAGGGGAGCGAATTTGAGAAGGGAAAGGAAAGGCGGAGCGCGTAAAGCGTGATTGCAGCGTGCTCTGAGAGTCAGCTATACTAAACGCTTTGTGCGGCAGGTAAAAAGACGCCTGGAGCCTTACTTGCTGAGCGAAGCAAAGGGCGTCCTGAAGGAATAGTCGACAACGTGGTTGTCCTCGTTCAACCGGGATCAGCAGAAAATTTGACCGCAATGCGGTGATGTTCAGAAATGGGTAGTCCTTCGAGGGGCGTGTGCGCCGAAAAGGGCAAGCCCGGAGAACTACAAGGAGAAAACTGTGAATTCGAGAAACATGATTCGCACGGCTACGCTGGGCATGGCATGCCTGCTCGGGACGGTGGCTGTTCGGGCCCAAGGAACAGCGCCGGGATCCGCGAGCAGTGGCAAGGTGGGCGTGATCAATGTGCGGCAAGCGATTGTGGCGACGGGAGAAGGAAAGCAAGCTTCGGGAGAATTGCAGTCGCAATTCCAGTCGCGGCAGAACGAGCTGGAGACGTTGAACAAGCAAGTGCGGGATTTGCAGCAGCGCCTGCAGGCGGGGCAGACCACGCTGAGCGATGAAGAGAAGCAGCGGTTG
Organism: Candidatus Acidiferrum sp.; assembly: GCA_049691535.1. Lineage (GTDB taxonomy): Bacteria > Acidobacteriota > Terriglobia > Acidiferrales > UBA7541 > Acidiferrum. Next base: position 2,891 of record JBAVNY010000884.1, on the reverse strand, counting down.
CAAGTGCAGGGACAACGCCTGGCGGCGCAGTTGGAACGGAAGAATAATGAGTTGCAGGAAGATGTGAACGCGGCGCAAGCCGACGTGGTGGACCGCATCGGGCGGAAGATGATGGATGTGCTGGACCGTTACGCGCGGGAAAATGGGTACGTGGCGGTGTTCGATTCATCGGCGCAGAATTCGCCGATTTTGTATGCATCGAACAATATCGACCTGACGCAGGAACTGATCAAGCTGTACGATCAGGCCTATCCGGTGAAGGCTGGCGGAACGACCGCGCCAGCGAAGCCAGCGACAACGCCGAAGCCGACAACTCCGCCAGCAGCGAAACCACAGCAGTAAGATTTAGATTGAGGAAGTGAAGAAGGGCCTGGGCGAAAGCTCGGGCCCTTTTTATTTTTTGGGATGACTCAGGTTAGGTCAGGGCGAATCTTGAGTGGGGTGAGTGTCGGCGGGCTTAGCGATTTTGTTGGAACTATCGACGGCGAAAAGCATGTAGTCGGTCAGAAAATGTTTGTGATGGTAGCGCTTGCCATGCAGCTCTATAAACATTTCGGCACTCCAGGGAAGCCAGAGGCGGGAATTGGTGGAGGAGAAGGTGACGGGGCCGTAGTCGACGAGCAAGTGGTCACGATTCAGTTCGAGAGTGCGTTGAGGAGAAGTGAGATCTGTCTCGACGCGCAAGACGTCGAAGGTGGCGGCGGAGAGCCAGATGCGGCCCTTGAGGGGAAGAGCGTAATAGGTACCGTTGCGTTGCCAGGTGCGAATGGTAGCGGTGGCGTTATCTTTTTCCTGGAAACGGACCTGCCAGGCATCTTGACCGCGAATATTGGCGAGACCCTGACACTGGTAGTTAAAGGAGTTGCGATAAGCAGGTTGCAGGATAGAAACGCCTAAGCTATTGAGCCCGGTGGTGGCGAGGGAGGTGGGAAAGGAGTCCGCGCTGGTGCTGCCATTGCGATTTTCTTCCAGGTACAGAGAGTCACCGGCAAAGGTATGGATGAAGACCACGTAGGAAAAATCGCGGGCACGGACTGGGCCGGGGCGTCCGTAGCGATCGACGTCTTGATGTTCGATGTGCTCGGTGGCGGTAAACCTTTCGAAATTTTGCAATTGAGAATGAACACGGTGGGTGGCGCGGGAAAGAACGTCGTCGAGATCGCAAGAGACATGGGGAGCGACGGGATATTCCTTTTCGTCGATATCGAGCGGGGCCCAGGGACGTTCGGTGACCGGCAAAAGAGAAAGAGCGGGCTGGGCGGAAGGGAGAGCTAAAGAAACTTCAGTGGGTGGAATAGTTTTCGTTGAGGCTTGCGCGAGTCTTTGGCGAGCGGCGGGAACGAGTGGGTCGTTAGGAAAGCGCGCGATGAGTTGCTCCCAAGTTCGAGTTGCATCGGTAAATTTGCCCTGGGCATATTGCGCTTCACCGAGTAAGAGAGAGGCTGACGCACCTTTGTCTTGAGCCAGAGCAACGGCGCGAGTGGCGTGAGCCTCAGCTTGAGGAAACTGATTGGCCTTGGAATATGCGGCGGCGAGTAAAAGGTGAGTGCGCCAGTCGGCACCGTTTGCGGCGTAGGCCTTCTCAAGAGTGATGATGGCGGATTGGGTCTCGCCGGCGCGGAGTTGAAGTTCGCCGAGAGCGAGTAGGGCCTTTTCGTGAGAAGGATCGATGGAAAGCGCCTTTTCAAAATCTTGGCGTGCCAGGTCGCGATGTTCCAAACCTAATTCCGAAACGCCGAGCAGATAAAAGACGTCGGAAAGTCCTGGAGCCAACTGGGAGGCTTTGGTGAAATGAGTTTTGGCGGCGTCAAATTGCTTTTTGCGGAGGGCGTCGAGACCTTTGTCGATTTCGGCGCGCAATTTGGGGGTCATGGCTACGCCAGAAGCGGGGCGATCGGAGGGCGCACCCGATTCGGGCTCGAGGTAAACATAAACAGTGAAGTCTGTGCCCATGGAGGAGACGCTGATACGGTCGGTGGCCGTCTTATAACCAAGACAATGAACTTCGAGGTCGTATTCACCCGGAGCAACTGCCTGGAAACTGGCGACGGAACCGTCCCGGGTGGGTTGCGAATCATGTCTTCCGCTTGAACTGGATAAATTGACGATGGCGGGAACATCGAGAGGGCCGCCCATGTGATCGCGAACGGTAACGCGCAGTGTGGAGGAGCTTGGTAAGGAACTGGCGGGACCTTGGCCGCGAGGCGGATTTTTTTGGGCGAGGGTGGAAAAAGCGCAGAGCGCGGCGAACAGGAAAATCGCGAGGGTGCGCGGGCCTGGGAGATACGGGGAAATGCTGAAGTTATCTTGTGCCAGCAGGCTGCCGGCGCTACCAAGCGGGGCTGGGATACGGCGGGAAATCCGAGGAAACATGAGGGGCCTTCTGTGCCACTCGCTTGAGAGGCTGAAGCTGTCTTGAGCCGGGGCAGGATGCCGGCGCTACCAACCTTCTGGGGCCACCGGCGCTACCAACCTTCTGGGGCCACTCGCTTGAGATGGAAGGGTACTGAGGGTGAGGTCAGAGGTCAAGAAGGATGTTGTGGCGCGTATAGGTGGACCTTACTGAAGATGATCGGCAGGGTCGGGCGGGGGAATTTTAGGAGCGCTAACTCTCTGAGTTTCGTCGACACCAAAGAGGAGGTAGTCGGTCAGGGTGTGGCTGTGATGGAAGCGCTTGTGGCGATATTCCATGTACATATCGGCGCTCCAAGGCAACCAGAGGGACTGCTTTCCGTCTTGAAAGGCGACGGGGCCGTAGTTGACCTGCAAATGATCGCGAGTGAGAGAGAGCGCGCGCACCGGCTCGAGAAGATCGGTTTCGATACGCAGCAAGTCGTAGCTGGTGGAGGTAATCCAGACGCGACCCTTGACGCGGATGTTGTAATTGGCTT
>JBAVNY010000883.1:0-1892 GCA_049691535.1 Candidatus Acidiferrum sp. | reverse complement strand
CCGCAGGTTCGCTTCTTCACCGAAGTGCGCTTCAGTAACAAGCCGTTCGCGACCGTCGTTGCGGGAATGCCGGATTCGTCGAAGAATTCTGGCTCGTTCGATGGTATGCAGGGCAACTTCTTTTCTTCGCCGACGGCGGACGAAGCCATCCTGCAGATTGAATTCGCTAAAGACCTTTCGGAGGACACGCACTCGCTGATTGGACAAGATTTGGTGTTGCGCTATGCGGAGCGACAAGCGTTGGCTTCCTCGGGCAACGGCCCCGGCGCGAATGAGACCGGCGAGGATGCTGGCGGATTTTCTGTGGTGCCCAAAGAGCTTCGACTGAAAATTGTAGGCATTGTGGAAACAGAACCGGCTGCCGGTTACGGTGGCTACGGCAATGCACGGCTGTTGATGCCGCTGCAGACCGCGTCTACGCTGCGCGCCGCGCAGGTGAATGATTTGCGCGACATCGTGCGCGATGCCAGTGCAAAGAAAACAACCTACGCATCGCTGTCGGTGCGTGCGAAGTCTCCGGCACAGGTTGAGGTGCTGGAAGCTTCGATTAAAAAAATGGGCTTTGCGGCGTTCTCGCTGCTGGACGCATCGAAATCGCTGCAGACATTTTTCTCCGTGTTCGATTCGCTTCTACTCATCTTTGGAAGCCTGGCGCTAGCCGTTGCCACATTGGGGATTGTAAACACCCTGGTGATGGCGATCCTGGAACGGCGGCGCGAAATCGGCGTTCTGAAAGCTTTGGGCGCTGCGGATTCCGACGTGCAACAAATCTTTTTCGTTGAAGCGGGCGTGATGGGTTTGTGCGGAGGAATTCTTGGCGTTTCTCTGGGCTGGCTACTTGGCCGAGCCATTACTTTTGGTACTAACGTGTATTTGAAGCGGCAAAATCTGAATGCCATCGAACTTTCTTCGGTGCCGTGGTGGCTCGTGGGCACGGCACTGATTTTTGCCATCTTGGTGAGCTTGGCTGCTGGCATGTATCCGGCTTCGCGTGCCGCCAAACTTAATCCTGTTGATGCGCTCCGCTATGAATAAGCTGCGCTGTGCATTGCTATTGCTCGCATCTCTGTTTGTTACTCTCGCTTCGTTCGCTGCGCCGGGCCGCGTGGAGTGCAACCGCGTACCTAGCAAAATTCTCGACCGGGCAGTTCCCTACTGCATCGTGTTGCCGGCAGCTTTCGACGCAGACAAGTCGCGCCACTTTCCGATCCTGTATTTGCTGCACGGACTGGGAGACAACGAACAGTTCCTCATTAACTCCGGCGTCTGGAACGTTGTGCAAGACATACGCGAACAGGGCGAGTTGAAAGATTTCCTGATCGCAACGCCGGATGGAGGCAGGACGTTTTACGTCAATTCGAAAGATGGCAAAGTGCGTTACGAAGATTTCCTGCTGCAAGAATTTTTCCCGTACATCGAGAAGCGGTATCGTGTCTCGCCGGGCCGCGCGAACCGCGGCATTTCGGGAATTTCAATGGGAGGCTACGGCGCGCTGCATCTTGCCTTTCGCCATCCACAACTTTTCGCTTCCGTCAGCGCCCACAGTGCTGCGCTGATCGATAAGCTTCCCGCGTTTCTTGGGACAGAAGGCCCAGGCGCGCCTCGGTCTCGGGCAGTGCAAGCCCCGTTTGGTGACCCACCCGACGCCGCATACTGGATGCAGCAAAGTCCGATTACGATTGCGAAAACAGCCAATCTCGCGGGACTGCACATTTATTTCGATTGCGGAGATCAGGACGACTACGGGTTCGAGACCGGCGCAACTGCGCTAGACAAGGTGCTCACGACGCGGCACATTGCTCACGAATTCCACATTTATCCAGGGCGGCATGACGCGCAATATTTTGCCGCGCACCTGCCGGAGTCTTTGCAATTTCATTCGCGCTTATTTC
>JBAVNY010000882.1:0-1902 GCA_049691535.1 Candidatus Acidiferrum sp. | reverse complement strand
CACAGTGGAATTGGTGGATCGCATGGAAACGCGAGGTTATGTGAGAAGGACGCGCGGACGAGAAGACCGCCGGCAAGTGTTGGTATCGCTGCAACCTCGCGGAGAAAAATTGCTAGAACAGGTTGTGGGGCAACGAATCATCGAACTCCGATCAAATGGAAGAGCGCTGGTGAATGCCATCAGCGCGCTCTTGGAGTCGCGGGTTACGAAATCAACCAAGGCGGCAAAGAGCAAAGTTCGCGTGGGAAGAATTCCAGAAAAACAACAGACCATACGAAAGTCGCCAGGTAAGCGGGGAATTACAGGAAGCTAATCGTCATCACTCGCCGCGTGATCCTTCTAGAGGATTTACGTCGTCTGCGGAATTCTTGAATGCTTCGAGAATATCGGACAACGTGATTACGCCAAGTATTTGCGAAATGTCTGCTCGGCTCAGCACTGGAATCAGCGGCCACTTCGAGACTAAGCGCAGCGCCTCTTCCAAATCCTGGTCAGGATGCAAATTCGGGAGCGGCTTGTTTCCCACGGCATCGTTCAAGACCTGATTCAAATTGGCCTCGGCCCAGCGATGCAGATCCTCACCGGCGACGCGAAACCACATTTTGTGTTCGCTGCGAACCAGAAAATACGTTTCGGCAGACCCTTTCACCTTTTCCCACGCTTCGAACACGGTCATCTCGCCCAGGAGATTAATGCTGGGGGTGGGCCGCATCGCATCTTCGACGGAAAGAACTTCGTGCTCGCGTTCCTCTTCGAGTGCCGGAAGATATAGGCCGTCTTGCCGGGTGATCAATTCAAGAATGGGGGTGCGCTGCAGGCGACGCGAAATCAGGTAGGAAAATGTGTTGGCGGTAAGCACGGGGAGAATAATTGAGTAGTCGCCGCTGACCTCGAGCGCCATAAAAACTGAAGTCATCGGCGCGCGCAAGAATCCGGCGAAGAGAACGCCCATGCCGACGAGGGCATAGGTGGCGATCGAGCCGGTAAGGTGCGGGAAAAGGATGTGCTCGACCGAGCCGACCGTGCCGCCCAGCATGGCACCGATAAAAAGCGTTGGCGCGAACATCCCGCCGGGCGTCCCGCTGGCAAACGACAGTGTGGTGGCCAGAATTTTCATCAGCACCAGCAAGCCCAACATTTGCCAAGCGAATTGCCCATGCATGGCTTGGTCGATGTAGTCGTAGCCCGCACCCATCACTTGCGGAAAGCCGGCAAAGGCAATAAAGCCGATGAGCAGGCCGGCCACTGCTGGATAGAAAAACTGCAGCCGGGCTGGCGTAGATTTCAACCGAGGACGGAGCCAGCCAATCGCCATGGAAAAGATGACGGAAGCTAGTCCACCCAAAATACCCAGAACGGCGTATGCGGCTAACTCTTCCCAACGAATTACGCCGACGGGCGGAATGCGGAAGAAAGGCTCGGCGCCCAGAAACCAGCGCATGGTTACCACGCTGGCGACGGCGGAAAGAACCACGGCGCCCAAAATGCCGGCACTCCAATGTCCAATAATTTCCTCGATGACGAAAAGCACCGCGGAAATCGGTGCGTTAAACGCAGCGGCGAGACCTGCAGCGGCTCCGACGGGAGCGAGTAGTCTAAGTTTTTTGCGCGAAAGGCTCAGTCGTCTGCCCAGTGCTGAGGCCAAGCCAGCACCAATCTGCAGCGACGGGTCTTCCGGGCCCAGCGAATGGCCGGAGCCAATCGCCAGCGTGGCGGTGATAAATTTGCCGATCACCGTGCGCAGGGAAATGTAGCCGTCGGAAATGTACAACGCGGCTTTGGTCTGGTTCAGGCCGCTGCCGCGCGCATCTTTGAAAACGGTGAAGATCAGCAGGGAGATGAACAGACCGGTAAGAGAAGGTGCAAGGAACGCGCGCAGGGTAGAGGGCGTGAGGGCCGAGC
>JBAVNY010000881.1:0-11276 GCA_049691535.1 Candidatus Acidiferrum sp. | reverse complement strand
GTGTTAGGCTGAGTAGGAAGAAGCGGGAAGCCACGCATGGTATCGATAGTTTGGACCTGTTTGTTCTACGCATGGTTCGTTGGGGAAATCGTTATCGCTATTGCCACGCGCACCCGGCAAAACAGCGGTAAAGTCCGCGACCGCGGTTCTCAACTTATCTTATGGGTTGTGATTATCACGTCAGTTACAGCTTGCGAGGTGGTCCGGCATCTCCTTGCCCCCAACATCTTTGGCAATCCGCCTTGGATCGGACCACTCAGCCTATTTCTAATCGCCACTGGTCTGGCGATTCGTACTGTGGCCATCCTCACCCTGGGAAAATCCTTCAGCGCCAATGTGGCCATTAAAGATTTGCAAACCGTTTTGAGGACCGGACTCTATCAATTTGTCCGCCATCCTTCCTACGTCGGCCTGCTCATCATTTTTCTTGCTATTGGGCTGCACTCCCGCAACTGGCTCTGCCTTGCGTTGGCATTTGCTCCAACCAGTGCGGCCCTGCTCTACCGAATCCACATCGAAGAAGCAGCCTTGCGCGATGCATTCGGCGACGATTACGTCGCCTATAGCAAGACCACTAAACGACTCGTACCTGGCATCTACTAACCCACGATGCAACAGACCTCGTACTGTCCGGATTTTTGCGCTCGAAGAGCCAATCTGTGAAGCTCGGGATCCGAACCGGCAATGACGAACACCTTTAGTCCCTTAGTTCGATGGCCGTCCACTTCTCTCATATGCGTAATAGTTCTATCGGTGCAACGACAATGAGTTCAACGACTGCCGACACGGCGACGCTAAGCGTACACAGAACCCGCCAACTCCCGATAAGTCGTGCCGGACAAATCAAGTTCTAGAACTTTACATGATTGCATAACAATGTCGGCTCCTCGACCCGGGTAAACTGTGGCTGCTTAACGACCGCAGGCTCGGGAGAAAGGAGCCGAACATGATGATTATAAGCACTTGCCCGATACCTCAGGCAAAGCGCCATCAGTGGATGGCCATGAGAAGAGTTGCTGCTTAATTTCTGACTCAGTACACTACGGTCACCATGCGCCCAATTTGGTGGACTTTGGCACTAATTGTAATTTCGGCTTGTGCAGTTTGGATGGTGGTCTATCCACACTGGACTTTCGAGGGAAATCCAATAGCCAGCCGAATTATGGTCGGCTACTTTCTGTTACTTGGTGTAGGACCATACTGGATGGCATACCGCTGCTGGGAATACGACAGAGGTTCATTTAGAGCACGAAGAATGTGGTGGGTTTTTGTCCCCGGTGGCTTCCTCTGGTATTACTTTGAGAGATTCCGGCCCCGTCAACTTCATAAACGGTAGAAGGGCAACAAATCCCGTCAAGTCGCAAAACCGTCCGTGAGGCTGGTACCCAAGTTTCCGATTTGCTTACCGGGAGTTGACCGCTAGGGCGACGAGCACCCAGAACCCGGGCGTGCTACCCACGGAATCACATAGACTGTTCATCTATGGAACGCGTACTTCCTTCTATCAGACAGGCAAATCAGAAATTCCGGTCTAACATGAGGCGAAGCATTTCTGTCCTAGCTGTCCTGTGCTTTCTATCGTGCGCAGTCCCTGTATTCCCCCAGAAAACCCCCGAAATTCCCAAGGTCGCCGACTATGAAGATGCCGATGGTTACGTCGTTCTTTCCATTCTTCTGAGCCACGCTCATTCGGAGGTGGACCCAAGTTTTTTACTTTCCCCTTTTCTACTTTCTCCCTTAAGCGTATCGGGCATAAACGCCGACTCTTTTCAATCGTGTAACAGAGTTCCAACTGATTTTGCTAGTGCAGCTGCCGATTTTCGCGACGAGAATAAACAAAACTGGAACTTAACAAAGAAAATCAATCTGAAGTTTAGTTACAAATTTACGAATCTCACAGGAAAACACAGTTGGGTGGCCCCGACGCAAAACGCTAAAGACATTCCTCCCGCGCTCTTCGATACTCCCGTCTATCAGGTGTCCGCTGTCGGTTTCGACGCTCCCCGAACTCACGCAATCGCCTATATTGGGGCAGTCTGCGGTCCGGACTGCGGCAGCGGCTCCTATCATTTGCTCGTAAAAGAGAAAGAGGGCTGGAAAGAGACTACCGGCTCACCAGTGTGCCACTGGATGAAATGACCTATGGCGGAGACTCAGCCTTCCGAACACCCAAAGCCGAAGAAACGCAAAGCCAAGTAGCTGAGGTCCCCCACCTTCCCGGTAACTTATCGGGAGTTGAGAATCTTTTCGATTTCTGCTATTGCGCCGCCGCCTTCGCAAGCGTTTCCTCCCGGAGACCGAGTACAACCCGCCCATTGATCTGTCCCTTCTTTAGTTGGCTGAACACTGCATTGATTGATTCCAGTGGCAGTATCTCGATCGTTGCCTTGACTTTGCCGTCTCCAGCAAATGCGAGCGACTCCTCCAGGTCCAAGCGAGTGCCAACGATGGAACCCCGGATTGTGTAGCCGTTTAGAACCACGTCGAAAATCGAAACGGGAAATTCTCCTGGCGGGAGACCATTCAGGACGCAAGTCCCACCGCGACGAAGCATGCCGACCGCTTGCTTGAAAGCGATTGGTGAAACCGCCGTGACCAATGCTCCGTGCGCCCCGCCGATTTGTTTCTGGATTTCTGTCGCAGGGTCTCCTGTTTTCGCATCGATGGTGATTTCAGCTCCGAGCTTTCGCGCTAGAGCCATCTTTTCTGGGCCCAGGTCCACTGCCGCGACGTGCAGTCCCATGGCCTTCGCATACTGAATCGCTATGTGGCCCAGGCCGCCTACTCCAGAGATCACAACCCATTCTCCCGGCCGCGCCTCAGTCATCTTCAATCCTTTATACGTCGTGACGCCCGCGCATAGGATCGGAGCCGCATCAACAAATGAAAGGTTCTTGGGAATTCGGCCTAAGTAATCTGCCTGCCCCAATGCGAACTGTGCGAAGGTTCCGTTCACTGAATATCCCGAGTTTTGTTGGTCTGGGCAGAGTGTTTCCCAGCCAGCAAGACAGTAATCGCAATGCCCGCACGCACTGTGTAGCCATGCGATTCCGACGCGATCACCTTCTTTCAGGTGTGTTACTCCCGGCCCGAGAGCTGCGACGATTCCTGCCCCTTCGTGGCCTGGAATGAGCGGCATCATTGGCTTGACCGGCCAATCGCCATCTACAGCGTGCAGATCCGTATGACATACCCCGGTCGCAAACACTTCTACCAGTGCTTGGCCTGGACCAGGCCTTGGGATTGGAACTTCTCGCACGATTAATGGCTCGCCAAATTTTTCAACAACTGCTGCTTTCATGGTTTTTATGTTTAGCACGCTGCATCTCCTCTGCGAGTCTAGCTTTGGCTCAAACGGCTGTTTGTATCACGGTACCTGGCAAAGGACCCACACCTATCCATTAATCTCCGCTGATCGATTCAAGGCCCGCTCGGCTGGAGACCAACAAATTGGACCCGTCGAACGCCACGAGTTGGCGATGTCTGAATTCGCTCAGAGTACGGGTGACCGTTTCGCGGGTGACGCCGATCAGTTCAGCGATCTCTCTGTGAGTCAAAGAGAGTTTGATTCTTCTGCCGCGTTTCGTAACCATTCCATCAGCGGACCATTCAAGCAGCATTCGGGCAATCTTTCCGGGCGCTGAGGAGCCGAGGGCAACAGTGCGCAACCGTTCGCATGCGCCCAAGTAAGAAGTGCTCAATTGGCGGACAATTTCCGCGTTTGCCTCGGGATGCGTGGCTATGAATCTCAGAAAATCGTCCCGCCGCACGAAAGCAACCTGGCAGGGATGGAGAGTTTCCGCCGTCGCCTCATAAGGATTGCCCGTTACCGTGGCCATCAGGCCGAGGGCGTCGCCGGGCTTGGCAATTTTCAATATGAATATCTTCCCTCCGCTGGAACTGATGGAGAGTTTTATTTCGCCCGAACAGAGCACAAATACACCGCGAGGTTCCTGTTTTTCGAAGAAGAGACCTGCGCCCGCAGGATAGATAGAGCAATAATTCACGGACTCAAAATCTCTGATCGAGCCCGCGGACAAATGGCTGAAGAATGTGTTCCCTTTCAGCTTGCAGCTCTCGATGGACTCGATGCCGATCTGTCCCCGCATATTTATCCCTCTCGGCTGATTTATCGAAAACTTGCGAACATCCTCGTTTGGATACAGTAAGACCAAACCGGGTAGCAAAGCTGTCCCATTTAGGACAAGTTGAGTACCAGCTGTCGGAATCACTAACCGAATAATCGTTGGCAGAAGGGCTTGGACTCAACGCCTGATTAACCGGAAAAGTGGCTCATAGTACTCGGACCTGTGCAAAGTCACCTGCGAAAATGCCAATCAACCTTTCAGGTCCAACCTTACAATCTCAACATGGGAGATGTTGTAGTTAGCCGGAGCAACGTCGAGATTGAACAAGCGCCCACCGTAAACGGGCGCTGTTTCCAACGCCCATTTGTCGTTTCAGATTTTTGTATTAGTTTTCGTACGTCAACCAGGAGTTACGTCTGGTCACTCAGTAAATTGCAGGTTCGGGATGCTGCTTTTTCCAATTCCCGGTCAGTTGCTGTGCTTGGTGTATTTGGTCGGCATTCATTTTTTCTGCAGACCAGGCGATGTTCTTGTCAGCTCCCGCGAGCGAAAACCATTTATAAGCTTGGACGTAATCCTGAGGAACTCCGAGGCCCTCCATATAAAGATTACCCAAGGCGTTTCGCCCTCCCCCGGCTCCCCCTAAGTTCGGAACATGTTCCGCCGCCTTGAGATACCACATGGCGGCGACAGTGTAGTCTTGCTCGACTTCGTCGCCATTCTCATAGTGTTCTCCCATCACAAGTTCAGCGTCGGGGTTACCGCCCTCCGCGGCTTTTCTAAACCACTTGAGCGCTTCACGCTTATCTGCGATTCCAAACCACAGCTGCTGGTCATAGGCGACACCAATCCAAAACTGTACTTCAGGAACTCCATTCTCAGCTGCGCGCCACATGCATTGCTCAGTCTCCGATTCTTCGTGATTGGCGTGCATCAGGCAGAACAAGTATTCTGCGCGTGCGTAATTTTGCTCCGCGGATTTCCTATACCAGTAAAGAGATTTCTCTGAATCTTTCGGAAGGAGTACACCCGCATCGTAAATCCGGCCAAGCCAATACTGCGCTTCGGCGTTACCGGACTCTGCGTCCGAAAAAAGCACTTGCCAGTCGTGTGACGTTAAGACGGGCAGATGAAGAATCGTTGCCAACCCGTCGTTGGTGGAATCGCGTGTCTGCTGCGCAGTCAAAATGGAAGAGGCGAGGAGAATGAAAAGAAGAGACGGGACCAAGGCGCACAACTTCATAACGTCCCCCCAACATCTGGAATACTACACCTGCCCCAGCGCCTGGTAAACGTCAGTGCTCTATCGGAGGCGCGTTTTCACGAATGAGTTAAGGTGGGCACGGTGGTCTGAAACGCGCTTATCGGAAAAGTGAAGTCCTGGTACGGGACTTGTCCTGAAACGCGACTTCACAGGAATTGGCTCGCTATTCGGGTAGATCGTTTGACTCATGCCTACGAAAATTAATTGTTTCTACGTTTTTCCCATCCATCCGGAGGATCCAGGTTTCGGAAAAAGTATTCCAGGTGCGGAAAATCCATAACGACGAGGGACCCGTCGCATTTAAGCCCGAATAACTTGTCTGCGGCGGGGTTCACCTGGTAAGCCTTCCCGCAGACCAACGGCGGCGGGGCTGTCTTATTGGTCCAGCCACTGGGCGGTACCCCATAGGTAATTAATCCGCTGATTCTGCCGCTTGTTTCAAAATTATCCGGCTCCGTCTCCCAAACGAGCTCGTTGTCGTGCATGTTATCCCAGCGATAAACGGAAATTCCGTTAGGACTTACTCCGCCTGGTTGGGGGCACGTCGATTCGTTGGAGAGACAGAGTTGGACGGTATCGTAGCTTTTACTCGCAGCCAGGTACCAATATTGCGGCCGCAGCCGACCAGCAGTGAGGCAAGGCAGACGGCCAGGAAAAGTGAAACAGCCAAGCACGCATTTTTCGTCCGCATGCCCATTGAATAGAACGTCAAGTATGCGGAAAGGATCTCTGACCGGTATCAGCGGTTAGCAGCTTAAAGAGTTGGTCGCGATGTGCTATAAATTTTGAATGAAAATTGTCGAACAGTGGTTGCTCTTCAAGTATGTGGATGGCGAATTTACGCCTCTATCCAAGCCGTTCAAGACCAAACAGCGGGCCGAGAAAGAGCGTTTGAAGTATCCAGAGAAGGAACGCAAAACGATTGGTCTGGGTGTAGTCCGCTTGAAGTCATAGTCCCGTCCGATAACGCGGTTCAAGAGTCCGCACAATCTATCCGCTTTTCGAGCTCCTAACGCCATTTCTGGCACCGTTCGCATCCAAGTGCTTATGGGAGGCATGCGACGATGACCAACGAAACGGCCCTGGAAATATTTGATCACTTGTTTTCCCTGCTCGAGGCGCAAGAGACGCAAAGCGCGGCTATTCTGCAGTTTATAAAAGACAAGGGAATCGCGAGCGATAAAGAGCTCGCGCCTTATCTTGACCAGGCTGGGAACGCCAGTAGCGTACGATGGCGCGCCGCTCGGGTAAGAGCCAATTATTTGCTTTCCTCCACGAAGCCCGCGGAGAAAGCCGAGGAGAAGAACGAGTCAGCGCACAAAGACACGGCGCCTGAGGCAAATAAAGATAGCGATAAGGAAAAGGAGCGTCGGCAGGATGCAAAAGAAGGTCGCGACGAGCCCAAGCCAGAAGCTGTGGGCAAGATCGAGGACGCTGCCCAATCTGACCAGGCCGGGCAGCAGGACAAAGACACTCCGCGCACTGACCAGGGATCACTGGAAGTCAAACCAGAACCCGAGAAACACGCTAAAGCAAATGCGGCGCGAAAAAAATAATAAGACAACGCGCAAGCTAATCGTGTTCGCTACCTGGCTATGACAATCCTTTGTAGCGAAAGCAGCTGACTAAATGATCGTTTACCATGCCGGTGGCTTGCATCAATGCGTAGCAGATGGTCGGGCCGACGAAGCGAAATCCGCGCTCCAGTAAATCCTTGCTCAGCTCTTTTGAAAGTGCCGTCTCGGCGGGCAGCGCTTTATGCGTTTTGTGCTTATTCTGCACCGGCGCTCCGCCAACAAATTTCCAGATGTACGTATCGAAGCTGCCAAACTCCTTCTGCACTTCCAGAAACGCCTTCGCGTTGCTGATCGTCGATTCAATCTTTAACCGGTTGCGGACGATTCCCGGATCCTTCATCAGTCGCCGCACATCCTTTGCAGTGTATCGCGCCACGGCCACGGCATCAAAACCGCGAAACACTTCGCGATAGCGCTCCCGCTTTTGCAGAATGGTGTCCCAACTCAGACCCGCTTGCGCGCTTTCAGCGTGAGGAATTCAAACCAGCGCTGCTCGTCATGAACCGGCACACCCCACTCCTCATCGTGGTAGCGAATGTTCAACTCGTTCGTCGCCCAATGGCAACGAACTATTTTGTCCGGCGTTTTCGTTGCGCTCGCCCTGTTCACGTGCACTCTCCAGACAAAGAAAAAGGCGCCCCCGGCAAGCGGAGACGCCTTTTCGCTCACGAAACTAATTACTGACCAATGTGGCGTTCCAGAGCTTTGGTAATCTGATCCTTGGGCACCGCGCCGACGATCTGTTCCACAACTTGCCCATTTTTGAACACCAGCAACGTGGGGATGCCGCGAATGTTAAATCGCCCCGCGGAATTCATCGCCTCGTCCACATTCAACTTCGTGACCTTCAGCTTGCCGGCATAATCCTGCGCGATCTCCGCCACCGTGGGAGCCAGCATGTGGCAGGGACGGCACCATTCCGCCCAGAAATCGACCATGACCGGTTGTGCATTGCTCGCGGTCAGCACTTCCGCTTCAAAATTTCCATCATTTACAACCAGAATATTTTCAGCCATAACGTTTTTTGTGTCCTCGACGGACTGCTCCAAGGCAGCCGCTTTCCTGGATTAATTAGATGTAATAACCGGTTTTTGGTTTCGTGCTGCGCGGGCAGCCGTATATAGTTTCGCATATTCGGCGGCTGACGTGTTCCACGAAAAATCCTGCGCCATCCCGTTCAATTGAATGCGCTTCCAGACGCGTTCGTCGGAGTAGTGGTGCAACGCGGAGCGCACTGCATCCATCAGCGCGCCGCCCGTGTACTCCTCGAACTTAAATCCGGTACCCGTACCATGCTCCAGATCGAATTGCACGATGGTATCGTCCAGCCCGCCGGTGGCGCGCACGATGGGCACAGTACCGTACCGCAAGCTGTAAATCTGATTCAATCCACAAGGTTCGTAACGCGACGGCATCAGAAACATGTCGGAGCCCGCTTCGATCAGATGGGCGAGTCGATTGTCGTAGGCGATGTTGACAGCGACGCGCCCCGGAAAATCGCTGGCCAGCGCGCGGAACAGATCTTCGTAACGCTTCTCACCGCTGCCCAATACGGCGAGAGTCAAATCTTCGGCCACCAACTCCGCGGCGACTTCCGCGATTAAGTCGAAACCCTTTTGATCCACGAACCGCGACACGATACCGATGATCGGACGCTTGGGATTGTCTTGCGACAATTTGTATTCTTCCACCAGCGCCTGCTTGCACGCCTGCTTGCCAGCCAGGTTTTTTGCGGAATATTTTACCGGGATCAAGGTGTCGCGGTCCGGACTCCACGACGCATAATCCACGCCATTGAGAATGCCTTCCAGGTGCGATGCGCGTGCACGGATGACTCCATCCAAGCCAAATCCAAATTCCGGAGTCTGAATTTCCTCCGCATATTTCCTGCTGACCGTGGTGAGATAGTCAGAATAAATCAGCCCGCCCTTCATATAGCTGATGTTGCCGAAATATTCGATGCCGCCGGGGAAAAACACTTCAACCGGAATGCCGGTGCGATCCAGCGCCGCTCTGGGAAAAATTCCCTGATAGCCGAGATTATGAATAGTGAAAACGACAGGAATGTTTCTGACCGCCGGATCATCTCCATACGAGGTGCGTAGCAACACTGGCAAGATGCCGGTTTGCCAATCGTGGCAATGAATTACGTCGGGTGGCCAAACATGTTTTGCCAGTTCGATCGCCGCGCGGCTGAATTCTGCGAAGCGCTCGGCATTGTCGGGATAATCCCCCGTTTTTTCGCCGTAAAGACCCGGCCGATCAAAATACGCGGGATCGTCCAGAAAAAAATAACGCACGCCGCGGATGATAGAGCCATTGTCGACAGCGGGAAAACGCAAGCGAAGCCCCTGGGGGATGGTCAAGCTGGGCATGACGACGGAGCCGGCTTTCACGTCACGGTAGCGGGGCAGAAACACGGCGACTTCGTGGCCCAGTTTGACCAGGGCGCGGGGTAAAGCTTCGATAACGTCGGCTAAACCGCCGGTTTTGGCGAACGGCAAAGCTTCCGAGGCAACGAAGAGGATGCGCATGAGCTGGTGACCAAATTTCTACGCTAACGGAGCAGCGCCACCACCGTCAAGCCGCACAAAATCGGGCGTGCCGTAGAACTGCTGTTAGACTGACAGGTCGAGACGAAATGGCACGGCAGAGACTAGGACAACATTTTCTGGCAGATGAAGGATGGCGCGAGCAGATCGCGCGGGCTATCCGGGTGTCTCCGCATGGCATGCAGGGAAACGCGGTAACGGAGGATCGCGAGTACTGCTGGATTGAGGTGGGCGCGGGGCATGGGGAGATGACCGAGCACCTGCTGCAGAGCGGCAAGCCGGTGTTTGCTGTGGAATTGGATGCATCGCTGATTGCGAATCTACAGCGGGTGGCGAAACTTCAGCCGAATCTGACGGTGGTACCAGGCGATGTGCTGGAAACGGATTTGGGGCAACTGGCGGCGGGGCGGCGAATCTGTATTTATGGGAATCTGCCATATTACATTACGTCGCCGATTCTGCATCATTTCTTCAGTTTCGCCAGCTTGATCGACGAGATTTTCATTGTGATTCAACTGGAAGTGGCGGAACGGCTGGTGGCGCGGCCGGATACCAGCAAATCGTACGGGTATCTTTCGGTGGCAACGCAATTTTATTCGCGACCGGAACTGCTTTTGCGCTTGCCGCGTGGGGCGTTTCGCCCTCCGCCGGAAGTAGATTCGGCGCTGGTGCGGCTGCGATTGCCTGGAGAAGACGTCACGGTGAAGATGGCGAATCCGGATGATTTCCTGGAGTTTGTGAAACGATGCTTCGCGCAGAAGCGCAAAACACTGGCGAATAATCTGCGGGAATTGGCGAAGCCGGAACAGCTTCGCGGGCTGCTGCGTGAGCTGCAGTTGCGAGAAGATGCGCGAGCAGAGCAGCTTGGTGTACGCGAACTGGCAAACATTTATCTGGCATTGCAAAACAAGCCTGTTGAGTCGCCTTGAGACGATTCAGAGGATGCTCAAGCTGGCCCACTCTATGCTAGGGCCTTCGCCGCCGCGATAAGAACAGCGAATCAGTGCAAAAGCGGAATTTACTTTTTTACGCAGGAGAGGAGACGGTCGGGGTAGTCGGTCATGATGCCGTCGATACCGGCGGAAATCAGCAGGCGCATGTGGGCGGGGGAATTGATGGTCCAGCAGACAACTTGCAGGTCGCGTTTGTGAGCTTCCTGGAGGAAATTCGGAGTAACCAAGTCGCCGCGAATGGCGAGTTGCCGGGCGCCAATTTCCTGAGCCTTGTCGAAGGGATTTTCGATTTGTCCTTCGTGGAGCAGGCCGGTCATCAGCGTGGGCTCGATCTGGCGGATGCTGGCGAGAATGGCGGGCTCGAAGGAAATTACGACTACGCGGGGGATCTCGGTGGAATTGCGGAGCGCGCCGACAAGTGCGTGTTCACCGCCCCAGAACGCGCCGGGCTTAATTTCGAGATAAAAGACGACGTCGTTTTTGCGCGCGAACTCCAGAATTTCTTCGAGAGTGGGAATGCGTTCACCGATGAATTCGCTGGCGAACCAGGAGCCGGCATCGAGGCGGCGCGCTTCGGTGAGAGTGAGCTGCTGGAGGGGGCCGTGGCCATTGGTGGTGCGTTCCAGGGTTTCGTCGTGGATGGCAACGAAGTGGGCGTCGCGGGTGAGGTGAAGATCGGTTTCAATGAAGATAACGCCCTGGGAGACGGCGCGACGAAAAGCAGCAAGCGTATTTTCCGGCGCATAGCCGGAGGCACCACGATGGGCGATGGCCAACACGAAGGAGGCGTCCTCCTGGGATAATCGGGCATGGGCGAAAATTATGGAAGGACGGCGCGATTC
>JBAVNY010000880.1:0-9064 GCA_049691535.1 Candidatus Acidiferrum sp. | reverse complement strand
CCCAGACCAGGGCGTCGCGGGTGCGCATGGGATCGATGATGGCGTCGACCCAGAGGCGGGCGGCGGCGTAGCGAATGTCGGTCTGATGTTCGTAGGTGGCTTTGACGGAGGCGAGCATTTCTTTTCTGGCTTTTTCGTCGACCTTTTTGCCTTCGCGTTCCAGTTGCTTGAGTTTAATTTCGGCTAGGGTGTTGGCCGCGGCATCGCCACTCATGACCGCGAATTTGGCGGTGGGCCAGGCGAACATGAAGCGTGGATCGTAAGCCTTGCCACACATGGCGTAATTTCCGGCGCCGAAACTGCCGCCCAGAATCACGGAAATTTTGGGGACGACGCTGTTGGCTACAGCGTTGACCATTTTTGCTCCGGCGCGGATGATGCCGCTCCACTCCGCATCTTTGCCAACCATGAAGCCATTGACGTCGTGGAGGAAAATCAGCGGGATGCGATTCTGGTTGCAGTCGAGGATGAAGCGCGCGGCTTTTTCCGCGGATTCGGTGTATATGACTCCGCCAAATTCGACACGCTTCTGGTCGGAGTGAGGCGCGTGAGTCTGAATATGTTTCTTCTGATTGGCCACGATGCCAACGGCCCAGCCACCGATACGCGCGTAGCCGCAGAGCAGCGTTTCTCCATATTCGGCGCGATATTCCTCGAAGACGCTGCCATCCACAATGCGTGCGATGATTTCGCGCATGTCGTATTGTTTGGAAGCCTCGCTGGAAAATATGCCGTAGATTTCTTCGGCGGGATAGTGCGGCTCGGCGAGACGGGCATGATTGAAGATGGGAGGATTGGGTGCGCCCATTTTGTCGACGATGGCGCGAATGCGTTTGAGGCAGGATTCGTCGTCAGGTTCGCGGAAGTCCACAGTGCCGCTGATCTGCGCATGCATTTTCGCGCCGCCTAATTCCTCGGCGGTGGATTTCTGTCCTATGGCGGCTTGCACCAGTGCGGGGCCGGCGAGGAACAGCCCCGAGCCTTCGGTCATCAGGATGTGATCGCACATGACGGGAAGATAGGCGCCACCGGCCACGCACATGCCCATAATCGCGGTGATTTGCGGGATGCCCATGGCGGACATGACGGCGTTATTGCGGAAGACGCGGCCAAAATCGTCGGTGTCGGGGAAGACGTCTTCCTGCAGTGGCAGAAACACGCCGGCGGAATCGACCAGGTAGATGGTGGGAATGCGATTTTCCATAGCGATATTTTGCGCACGGATGACTTTTTTGGCGGTCATGGGGAAGAAGGCGCCGGCTTTCACCGTGGCGTCGTTGGCAATGATCATGAACATGCGTCCATTGACGCGGCCAAGGCCGGTGATGGTGCCTGCGGCGGGAGCGCCGCCCCATTCTTCATACATTTCCCAAGCGGCGTAGAGGGCGAGCTCGAAGAAATGCGTACCGTGATCGATGAGAGCGGCGATGCGTTCGCGAGCGGTGCGACGATTCTTTTTGTGCTGGGATTCGATGGCTTTAGGGCCGCCACCTTCGTAGATTTTTTCTTCCTGATTTTTTAACGAAGTGAGCAGTTCGACGATGCGGCGGGAATTTTTCTCGAAGTCGGGAGACTTGGGATTGACGGCGGTTTTGAGCACCGAAGACACGAGGAGACCTCACAGGAAAAGAGTGGCGGAGACAGTATACGAAAAGCGGGAGGGGAAAAGATAACGCAGAGGCGCGGAGAGCGCTGAGGTTCGCGGAGGAAGAGAAAATCCAGGAAAAGACTTACCACAGAGGCACAGAGCTAGGAGCACAGAGGACGCGGAGAGCTGCCAGTGGATCTAGAGTTAGGTGTGAACTACGCGGGAGTTGATGAAGGTGATTATGTCTTGGGTGGAGGTGCCGGGGAGGAAAATTTCGGCGATGCCGGCTTTTTTCAGTGAGGCGATGTCGGGTTCGGGAATGATGCCGCCGACGAGGACGGTGACGTCGTCCATGCCTTTTTCGTGGAGGAGTTTCATGAGTTGCGGGCAGAGGGTGTTGTGCGCGCCGGAGAGGATGGAGAGGCCGATGACGTCGACGTCTTCCTGGACGGCGGCGGAGGCGATCATCTCGGGGGTTTGGCGCAGGCCGGTGTAGATGACTTCCATGCCGGCGTCGCGGAGGGCGCGGGCAATGACTTTGGCGCCGCGATCGTGGCCGTCAAGGCCAGGCTTAGCAATAAGCACTCGTATCTTCTTTTCAGGCATGATGGGTTAGTTTGTTCTCTCCGTTAGCTCTGCATACCTCAGCGGCCTCTGTGGTGAGCTCTTTCTGTTCCTTCCAAATATAGCGCCGAACACCATCTTTAAGCACGGCCACATGGAAATTGATGAGCAAGCCCAAGGTATTATCTGAGAGCTTAAGGTAAGTGAGAACGACGGCTTCGTGGATCGGTGTAAGTTGCTCGATGGCTTTAAGTTCAACGACTACGCGGTGCTCGACGAGAAGGTCGAGGCGGGAGCCGCAATCGAGTTTCACGCCTTTGTAGACGACTGGAATTGGTTTCTGGCGCTCATAGAAGATGCCGCGGAGGGTTAGTTCGCGTGCTAGGCATTCTTTATAGGCTGATTCGAGTAAGCCTGGACCCAGTTGACGATGAACTTCGATGGCGGCGCCTATGATTTTGTGACTTAGTTGGGTGTCGAGCATCGGAAGGGTAAAGCTTAGGAGTAAAGCTTACCACAGAGGTAACAGAGGGGCCGCAGAGATAGCGGAGATACTTGGGCTGGAAATCAGGTGACGGCGACTTCTTCGTAAGGGCCGAAGACGGTGCGCATGGCTTCGCAGATTTCGCCCAGGGTGGCGTAGGCTTTTACGGCGTCGTAGATGAAGGGCATTAGGTTTTGCGTGCCTTCGGAGGCTTTACGTAGCGCGGCGAGCCGGCGCTCGACTTCGGTGTTGGAGCGGTCGGCGCGGACTTGGCGGAGGCGTTCGTTCTGGCGAGCGGCGACCGTTTCGTCGATCTGCAAAATGTCGAGATGCTTTTCCTGGGTGACGTAGTCGTTGACGCCAACGACGATTTTTTCTTTTTTGTCGATGGCCATCTGATAGCGGTAGGAAGCTTCGGCAATTTCGCGCTGCGGGTAACTTCGTTCGACGGCGGCTACCATGCCGCCCATGGCGTCGATGCGGCGAATGTAGTCCCACGCGCCTTGTTCCATTTCGTTGGTCAGCGTTTCAACAAAATAAGAGCCGCCGAGCGGATCGACCGTGTTGGTTACGCCAGTCTCATGCGCAATGATCTGTTGGGTGCGCAGCGCGATGGTCGCGGCGTGTTCGGTAGGAAGCGCCCAAGCTTCGTCGAGCGAATTGGTGTGCAGGGATTGCGTGCCGCCAAGGACTCCGGCCAACGCCTGAATCGCGGTGCGCACCACGTTGTTCATGGGCTGCTGCGCGGTAAGCGAGCATCCAGCGGTTTGGGTGTGAAATCGCATCGCGTAGGCGCGCGGATTGGTGGCTTTGTAACGCTCGGTCATGGCCTTGTACCAGATGCGGCGAGCGGCGCGGTACTTGGCAATTTCTTCGAAGAAATCGTTGTGCGCATTGAAGAAAAAGGAAAGCTGCGGGCCAAATTCGTTGACATCAAGGCCGCGGCGCATGGCCCATTCGACGTATTCCATGCCATCGCGCAGGGTGAAAGCGAGTTCCTGAACGGCGGTCGAGCCAGCTTCGCGAATGTGATAGCCGCTGATGGAAATGGTGTTGAATTTCGGAGTGTGTTTCACGCCGAACTCGAAGGTGTCGATGACCAGGCGCATCGACGGTTCGGGCGGGTAAATGTATTCCTTCTGCGCGATGTATTCCTTGAGAATGTCGTTTTGCAGCGTGCCGGAAATTTTCTTCCAATCCGCGCCTTGTTTTTCCGCGACGGCCAGATACATCGCCCAAATGACCGCGGCGGGCGAGTTGATGGTCATCGAGGTGGTGACATCGGCCAGCGGAATCTGATCGAAGAGCACTTCCATGTCGGCGAGGGAACTGATGGCCACGCCGCACTTGCCCACTTCGCCTTCGGAAAGGGCATGGTCGGAGTCGTAGCCCATCAAGGTTGGGAGATCGAAGGCGGTGGAGAGTCCGGTCTGACCCTGCGAGAGGAGATAACGGAAGCGCTGGTTGGTGTCTTCGGCGGCGCCGAAGCCGGCGAACTGGCGCATGGTCCACATGCGACCGCGATGCATGGTGGCGTGAATGCCGCGGGTGTAGGGAGGTTCACCGGGATAGCTCAGGTCGCGCGCGGGATCCCAGCCAGCAAGATCGGCTTCGGTGTAGAGACGGCGGATGGGGTAGCCGGAGACGGTGGTGAATTCTTTTTGACGCTCGGGGCTTTTTTCGAGAGTGGGATTGAGGGTGTTTTCTTCCCAGGCTTTGAGCGGGGAGGGATCGGAACTGGCGACGGTCTGGGGAACTTTTGTTTTGGTGGGGTCACTCATCGTGAAGCGCTCCCGGAGCGTGAGATCGCACATCGGCTGAGAGATGAGGATAAGAAAATCCTATCGCGCAGCACACAAAAACTAATGCTATGCGAAAGGGGCTGGAGGGGCAAGGGAGGGAAACAACAGTAAAGAAAAAGATTTATCGCAGAGAAGACCTTGCGCTTAGGCTGTTGCTGGGCGGCGGAACGGTTCGAGTTGCCCATATGTGAGGGAACGCCAGAGCCATTCGAGGGGGCCGAAATAGAAGTGGCGCAGCCAGATGGGCGAGACGATCAGTTGGAACGACCAGATGACGAGGACTATCGCGAACTGCTGCCAACGTTCCACTTTGCCGAACAGGCCGAAGCCGTGGCCGTAGAACAGCGAGGTGCAGACCAGAGTGTGGAAAATGTAATTGGAAAACGCCATGCGGCCGACGGCAGCAAGACGGCTGGTGGCTGGCCGCAGCAGCAACGATTTGCAGGCGAGCATGATCACGCCTACCCACGCCAGAGCTACGAAGAGACTGCCGAAATAATTGTATTGCTGATCGGCGATGAACGCAGAAGGGAACGTCCAGTGAGCGGCAGCCTCGCGGAGGAAACCGTAATAGATAATCGGCAGGCCGATGAGCATTCCGCAGACGGTCATCGTGGCGTACATCCACGATGCTTTCTTGGCGCTGAAGAAACCAAGTTTAAAGAGCGCAATGCCGATGAGCATCAATCCGGCTTCGCGCCAGAAGGAATACGCCACGAAATATAGTGTTTTCATGCGCGCGGTTTCCGGGGCGCGATACTTCATCTGCGCCAGCCAGCCGCCACGATAGCTGGCGTTTTCTTCCGCAACTTGCGCGGGCGTGGGCTGCCAAATCTGTTCTCGCTCTGTTTGTAGCTGGTCGGGCGGCATTTGCTTAAGCTGGGTACCGTAGCCAGTCATCAGCAGCGGCGAAATGGTCAACGTCAAACAGCCGAGAATAAGCAGCGTGCGCGGCTGGCGTTTGCGAAACAGGTAAATCAGCAGGCCGCACATGCCGTAGTCGTAGAGAATGTCGCCATACCAGAGCAGAAAACCGTGCAGCAGCCCGAACAGGATGAGCCAGCCCATGCGGCGATAATGTAACGCGGCGGAGCTTCGTCCTGAAGCTTCCACGTGACTGGTCATTAGAAAAATGCCCGCGCCGAAGAGCATCGAGAAGATGGACATGAATTTCAGATCGGCGAAGAGGTAACAGCCGAGCCACACCGCGAAGTTGAGGCCGTGCAAGTCGCCATAGACGGTGGGATTCGAGTACGCGGCGGTGACCATGGAAAACGCCTGGATGTTCATGACCAGGATGCCGAGGAGGGCGAAGCCGCGGAGCACGTCGATGGACACGATGCGCTCGCGGTCGGAAACAGGCTGTGCGGTCGCGGAGACTCCCGAGTTGGCTAGGGGCGCCGGAACTGGGAGCGCAGCGGTGCTCATCGGCTAAACCTCTCTCTTGGGGGCCAGGCGTCGGCCCGAAACAGAGACGAATCGAAGAGTGCGAAGGTTAGAGCTGGTCGCGTCCGCAAGCAAGGGCTAAGCGGCAAATAGTTTCAGTTGCCAAAGAATCTGATTTAGCGCTGACCCGTGCCATTCTGGCGGTCGAGAATGTCGAAGAGTTCCTTGGTGCCGACGACCTGCCCATTGTTGGTGCCGGGAATGTTGGTGTCCTTCTGGATTTGATCTTTCTGATTGCCGGCAATGCTAACGCTGTTGACCTCCAGCGTGCGGCCCAAAGCGCGCTCATAGTTGGCTTTGTCTTGCGCGAGATTGGCGAGGGCGCGAAGTTCCGAGCCTTGGGCGTTGATTAAGTCGCGCTGGGTAAGAATCACGTTGTAAACCGTGGAAGCGCCGAGCTGATATTTCTTTTCTTCGGCGTCGAAGGTCTGCTGCTGCAGTTCGCGGGCTTTACGGGCGGCTTGCACTTGAGCGCGGCCTTGTTCCAACGCGATGGTGGTGTTGCGAACGTCGAGCAGAGCGGTGTTCTTGAGTTGCTGGGTTTGCGCTTCGAGTTGCCGCTCGGTGAGTTGAGCGTGAAGGTTATCCGCTTGCGCCGAACGATTGCGCAAGGGCAAAGCTACGTTCAGGCCAACAGAGTACGTTGGGAATCGATTGTGGAAGACTTGGGTCATGGCGTCGCCAAAACCTTGCTTGCTCGTTCCGACAACGGGCGTGGCGGTCGCGGGTAAGAAGATAGGCGTAGGCACGCCGTTAGAATCGAGAACAACGACAGGCGATCCCGCGGTATTGACTACGGGAGCGCCCGCGCTGGTCACTGATGACCCGTTAATAAAGGAGTTTCCAGCGAGGCCAGTGCTGGCGTAGGAGGCGGTGAGCGTCGCAAGAGGCAGAAGCTCATTCTTGGTGGCACGCGAGTCAATCTGCGCATTCTTGAGATTCAGATATTGCTCTTGCAGATCGGGGCGCTTCTCGAAGGCTTCCTTGATCGCGTCTTCGAAGGTCGCGGTCTGAATACTCGTCGGAGAGTCTGGCGCGTCGGTAGGAATCACTTCGACGTTGATTAAGTCAGAAGCCAACGGATCCTTGGAAATGTGGTTTTTTAAGACCAGTTCGTCCTGGAGCCTGGTGGTCTGGGCCACGATCAAGTTCTGACGGTCGGTGGCGAGTTCGGATTCGGCGCGGGTCACATCAAGGGGAGCCATGGTGCCGATTTCGAGCTGCTTTTTGTTGTCGTTGTACAACTTCTCGGCGACGGTGACGGCCTGTTGTTGGACCCCGACGTTTTCGCGAGCAAAAGCCAATTCCCAGTAAGAAGTAATCGTGTCGGTAACCGTGGTGATGGCTTGCTGGGCAAACGCCAGGTCGGCGATTTTGCGATTATTTTCGGCAATAAGAATATTGCGACGATTTACAAAACGGCCGGCGCCCTGAAGAAGTTGCTGCGAGAAGGAAACACCGATCGTTGGTTGGACTGACGGGTTAAACGCGTTAAATAAAGATCCCGAAGAAGACCGGGTGTTATCCCAATACGCGGTGATGGTCGTGCCCGGGCTGAAGCTCTGTTGATATTGCGTGTTGAAAATGCTTTCGTGAACGGCTAGCCCCGCGAGCGACAAGCCGGTGCCCGATGTTCCAACTCCCGACGTGAATGGGTTGTTCACAGGGGTGATGAGGCTGGTGATGGTGGTAGTGGAGGTGATCACCGGGTCGAAGTTCAGCGTAGGAACGATGGCGTTACTGAACGGGAAATCAGCCCCGCCTACACCGCGGCCCAGTCCACCTGACTTGGTTTTGAGAATGTCGGTGTCGGCCATCCAGGGGTTATAGCGCTGCACGACGATGTCCATGCTGTTTTCGAGAGCCAGGGCAATGGCGTCCTGGAGACTGAGGTTGAGCTTTCCGTCGTGGATCAATTGCCCCAGGCGCGGCGAATTGGTTAGAACGCCGGGCTCGACGTATTGGCTCTTGTAAGGCGCGATGAGATTGGGGAAAGCCTTCGGAGCCTGTGTATAGTTCGACTTGCTAACGCCAAGAGAGATGGGCAGCGCCCCTTGCTTGGGGGGCTGAGCTCCCGACGCGGGAGGTGGCGTTTGCAGGGGAGGGGTGCCCTGTTGCTGCTGAGCGAACACTGGTGAGACAGGCGCGCCTGCAATTACACCGGCCAACACGGCGGCAAGCAGGGGTCTTGCGAACGACATCTTCATAGGTATCCTCACCTCGACTGCGGATTGATGAACGACAAACTCGGCGCGAGAGCACTTCGGGAGTGCCGCCTGGTCCCACTAGCTACAACGTTTTTAGTAGGCAAATTGTTTCACAAGTTTGTAAGCGCGAGCGAAAACGCATCGTAACCTGGAACCTGAAAGTCTAGCAGGGGGTAGAATCCTTGACAATAAATGGCACCACAGCTAGGCTCTTGACGATTCGACGTTTAGAAGCGATTCAGGTTAGCCACGCCATGCTGACACGAGACGAACTGCTGGCTATGTTCGAAGCGGCGGGAGCCATCCGCCACGGACACTTTGAATTGTCCAGCGGACGGCATAGCGCCACATATGTGCAGTGTGCTTTGGTGCTGCGATATCCACGATTCGCTGAGAAATTGGGGCAGGCGCTGGCCGCGCTGTTTTCCGATGCGAAGATTGACGTGGTGGTGTCGCCGGCTTTGGGTGGCGTGGTGATCGGGCAAGAAGTGGCGCGCGCACTGCCTACGACGCAGGATGCCATCGGCGGCGGAGTGCCGGCCTTGTTCGTGGAGCGAGACGCTAGCGGCACCATGACCATGCGGCGCGGGTTTACGTTGAAGCCAGACCAGCATGTTCTGGTGGTGGAAGATGTTTGGACCACCGGCGGGTCGACGCAGGAAGCCATTCACGTGGTGGAAGAAATGGGCGGACGCGTGGTGGCGGCCGGCGCGTTGATCGACCGTAGCGGCGGCAAGATTGAATTTCCGGTGGAATCAAACGCGCTCCTGGAACTTACCATGGAGAGCTATGAAGAAGACGAGTGCCCGCAGTGCAAGCAGGGAAGTGTGGCGGTGAAGCCGGGCAGCCGGTTTGCG
Source organism: Candidatus Acidiferrum sp. (assembly GCA_049691535.1). GTDB lineage: Bacteria > Acidobacteriota > Terriglobia > Acidiferrales > UBA7541 > Acidiferrum. The sequence goes on along the minus strand of JBAVNY010000880.1, from coordinate 116 downwards.
CGAACTGCCTCGTAGACGATTGATTCACCCCCGCATGCGTTATTTCAAACTCACGATTGCGTACGACGGAACGGATTTCCACGGTTGGCAATTCCAGACAAATAAATCCACGATAC
>JBAVNY010000879.1:0-7753 GCA_049691535.1 Candidatus Acidiferrum sp. | reverse complement strand
CATACACATTCAACATCCCCAAAAATGCATGAGTCCACCGATACGCACTCAGATCCCGCTTGCGCGTTTCTTCCAGAAACGCCAGCGTCCGCTCTCGCGCCGCGCGCAACTCCGCCAGCATTTCTTCTTTGTCCGCGAGCAAACCGTGGTCTAGCGGTATAGGCGATCTCCGCCGGATCAGCCGGCTTTCCACCAGCCATAGCGGCAAGTGAAATCGTTTTGTAAACGGAATGTATTTTGGAGCTTTCTGCGTGATGCGATCCGCGCCGCCCAGAATCGCGCGTTCGACCGTAACCAGGTGCGCCACCATCTCCGCCGCCGACCATTCCTCTGCGCTCGGCTTGCTATTCCATTGCTCGGCAGAAATCGCGTCAGCCGCGCAGAAGAATCCCGTCTGCGCTCGTTTCAGCTTCTCTTGGATGGCGTCGAGAGAAACCACCCCCCTACTCTAGCAGGAACCCAGTCTGTAGCTCACCCCTTCAAGGTGAGGCCTTCCCATGCCTAACCTCGACGGTCATTTCTAACAGGTGGTCTTCTCGCAATCGCCAGGTGCCTCATACGCCGTAGTTGGGTATGAGGACTCTGTCTTTCTCTTCCGATGCTTCGCTTTCGTCAGGGCATGGCTTCAGCCGTGCCGAAAATGACCTGAACTCCCTGCGGCTTTAGCCGCTGAGGGAGACCGTCTAACAGGTGGGCGGGCGGCCCGGATTGACCTTTGCGACATGCGATGCGTGGAGGATTATCACTGCGGTATTTTGAAGAAAAGTATAGATAGGAAGAGGGTGCCCCGGGTTCGCTTTTTGAACCTGGGTCTTGGGTTCACTTCCTTCGCCCCCGATCTCTCTTCTTCGTCCTCGCTGCGCCAGCAGTAGAACCTTGGAACAATCGGGCATGGACGAGACGTTCCTGACGACGAACGCTGTTAGAGGGTGGCGCCGCCGGCTTGCTCGAAGGCGTGGGCCAACCGCAAAACCTGCGTCTCGCCAAATGCCGGACCAAATATCTGCAGTCCCACCGGCAATTTCCCGCAAATCTTCCCGCACGGCACAGAAATCCCCGGCAGTCCCGCCAGCGATCCCGTAACCGTATAAATGTCGGCCAGATACATTTGCAGCGGGTCGTTCGTCCGTTCCCCCAGTTTGAATGCCGGCACCGGCGAAGTCGGCGTCACAATCGCATCGACCTTCAAAAACGCGTCGCGAAAATCCTGCGCAATCAATGCCCGCACCTTCTGTCCTTTCAAGTAATACGCATTGTAATACCCCGCCGACAGCACATACGTCCCTAGCACAATCCGTCGCTTCACCTCCGGGCCAAATCCCGCCCCGCGCGTTTTCCGGTACATATCAATCAGCGAATCGCCTTCCACCCGCAATCCATACCGCACTCCGTCGTAGCGCTCCAGGTTCGAACTCGCTTCCGCCGTCGCGATGATGTAATACGTCGCAATCGCATAGTCCGTGTGCGGCAGTTGAATATCCACTAACTCGCAGCCCAGCTTCCGCAGCAACTCGATTCCCAATCCAATCTTTTCGCGAACGCCGGAGTCCATTCCCTCCGCAAAATATTCCTTGGGGATTCCAATTTTCATCCCCTTCACCGGTTTTCGTAGCGACGCGCCGTAATCCGGCACTTCCGCTGTCGTCGATGTCGAGTCATTCGCGTCTCGGCCCGCAATAATCTGCAGCACCTTGGCCACATCCGCCACGTTGTGCGCAAACGGCCCAATCCGATCCAGCGACGATGCAAACGCAATTAGCCCGTAACGCGACACGCGCCCATAACTTCCCATCATCGCTGGCACGCCGCACAGCGCTCCCGGTTGCCGTATCGATCCGCCAGTGTCCGTTCCCAGTGACGCCACTGCTAAATCCGCAGCCACCGAGGCCGCCGATCCGCCGCTCGATCCTCCCGGCACGCGGTCCAGCGCCTCAGGATTCCTCACCGCTCCATAGGCCGAATTCTCGTTGGAGCTGCCCATCGCAAACTCATCGCAGTTCGTTTTTCCCAGCAGCACCGCACCCGCAGCTTCCAAGCGGCTCACCGCTGTAGCGTCATAAGGTGGTATGTAACTTTCCAGAATCTTCGATCCGCAAGTAGTGCGCACTCCGCGCGTGTTCAACACATCCTTAATCGCGATCGGCACCCCCGCCAACGGTGGCAACGCCTCGCCCTTCGCCACCATCACATCCACGCGGTCCGCCTGCGCATACGCCCGCTCTTCACTCAGCGTCAAATACGCGTTCAACTCTCCATTTCGCGCCGCAATCCGTTTGTAATATTCCGCAGCCAATTCCCGCGCAGAAATCTTCTTCGCCCCAATCGCCTCACGTACCGATTCAATTGTCCAAGTCTTCGTCATCGTTTTCCGTTCGCCATTTCGCCGCTAAATGCAGTTCGCCCTGCCAACCACCACGACGTTGCACCGCGAAATTCCGCCACCAGTCACTAGTCACCAATCACCGCCGCCTACCGCTCAATTACCTTCGGCACCAGAAAATACGGCGGCTCCGCATCCGGCGCATGCTTCATCACTTCTTCCGCCGCATTGCACGGCACCACAACGTCCTCGCGCAACGTTGCGTCCGCCGTTTGATCGTCCGTCAACACTTGCGCCATCGGTTCCACATTCGCTGTATCCAACTCGTTCAGCTTCCCGATGTATTCCAGAATTTCATCAATCTGCGCGCGATACGTTTCCAATTCCGCTTCGCTTAATTCCAGATAAGCGAGTTGCGCCACACGCAGCACGTCTTCACGAGTGATTTTCATGGCTGTTTGTTAACTACTCTTTCATTAAAGCTGCCTGATTTTACCACACCAAGTTTGTCCTCCAACGCGTCTCCACTCACGTAACGCTTTGCCCCACTTCTGCCGATGACTCTGGAGAGTGTTTTAACTATGCGCCGCATTCGCTTGCTCACATTTGTCATCGTCGTCACAGTCATTGTTCCAATCGCGCGAACCCAGCATCATTTTTTTGCGCAATGTTGTCGAGGAATTCGCGCTGCACGCGAAACGCGACGCACGCGTTGGCGAACGCGTTTCGCTTCCCGACGCAATCGTTCAGCAGGTTTCTTCCACCGCCGCGAAATCTGCAATCTCGTGTAACGAGACGCATCGGCACGCGCTGGATGCGTATCGTTTACCGCCAAGCGCGAAAGGCGAGCAGGCATTCGCGATTCTTGGCCGCGGATTTTGTTATTGCAACGTAGAAGGGAATTGCCGGATGTGGGTGTTCACTTTTAAAGATGGAAAATTCGACAAGGCACTGGAAATTGAAGACGCTCAAACTTTTGGATACGTGTCATCAAAATCCGCGTTTCCACCGCTGGTTGTCTGGAAGCGCCTGGAGCCCACCGAATTTGGCGCCCGCGTCTTCCATTTCTACGCCGGTCAATACCCGGTCAATACGATGAAGCGGGGGCGTGGGTGGAGCGTTACGAATATGCTGACCCACGTTCCGATTCTGATGAAGCCTCATCCACGAAACTCCCCAGATCGAGTCGCGCTTTCCGCCTGGCTTCGCCGTCCCGAACTGAGCGCAACAAGTGCAAATCATCAGCCGACCGATCGGTAGCGCCGGCATCTTGCCCGCACAGTCAATCGCTATTCAATCGAGATCCAGATCAGATTCTAGCCCCATCCTAGCGCGCCGCAACATCCGCGGTCTTCCGCGGAAACCTGGTGCTGATGTAATCATCGACCAGCTTCTGAAAAGCCGCCGCCAGCTCCTCGTAGGTTCCTTCCAGCGTCACATCTTTTTTGCCATCGATGTACACCGGGCACCGCGGCGCTTCCCCAGTCCCCGGCAAGCTGATCCCGATATTCGCGGCCTTCGATTCTCCGGGGCCATTCACAATGCAGCCCATCACCGCCAGCGTCATCGTTTCCACACCCTCGTATTGCGTCTTCCAGGTGGGCATCATGTCGCGAATGTAGCCCTGTACACTTTCCGCGAGTTCCTGAAAGGTCGAACTGGTAGTCCGGCCACAGCCAGGGCACGCCGTAACGCTGGGCGAAAATGAACGCAGTCCCAAAGCCTGCAGCAATTCGTGGCATGCGTAAACTTCTTCGCGACGATCGCCGCCGGGCTTGGGAGTCAACGAAATACGAATCGTGTCGCCGATTCCGTCATAGAGCAGCACGCTCAGCGACGCGGCCGACCAAATCATGCCCTTCATGCCCATGCCTGCTTCGGTCAGTCCGAGGTGCAGGGGCTGTTGCGTCTTGCTGGCCAGATCGCGATACACGGTAATCAAATCGCGGGGCCGAGACGTTTTGCAGGAAATAATAATCTGATCGTGGCGCAGCCCGCTTTCGAGAGCCAGTTCGGTGGACTCCAGCGCCGAAATCACCATGCAATCGTTGATGATTTCTTCGGATTCTTTGCCCAGGTTGGCGTCGGTGTTTTCCTGCATCTTGCGCATCACCAATTCCTGATTGAGCGAGCCGCCATTGACGCCAATGCGCACCGGCTTGCCATGATCGACGGCCACTTTGCAGATGGTTGAAAACTGCTCGTCGCGCCGTTGTCCGGCGCCGACGTTCCCGGGATTGATGCGGTACTTGTCGAGAGCGGAAGCGCATTCGGGATACTTGGTGAGCAGGACGTGGCCGTTGTAATGGAAATCGCCAATGATCGGCACATTGCATCCCGCATCAAGCAGCCGCTTCTTGATGATCGGCACCGCCGCCGCCGCTTCCGGAACATTGACCGTCCAGCGGACGATTTCGCTGCCCGCTTCGGCGAGCTCCAGGGTTTGCTTCAGGGTGGACTCGACGTCGGCGGTGTCGGTGTTGGTCATGGACTGGACGACGATCGGAGCGCCACCGCCGACGACCACGTGGCCGACCTTGACGGCATAGGTTTTCTTGCGGCCATGGCGCATGCCGCTGACATCGAAGCCTGCAATCTGGTTCAACATATACATCTATTTTAGCGTAGAAGCAGCAGGCCTGTCCTGTGCCCAGACTTCCGTGTTCTTCCCCAGGTTTACCGGGGGTATAATCCGGGTATGACGCAGCGGTCGCTAGAAATCCTGGAGAAAGCGCTGGCGCTAAGCGAGGAAGAACGCGCGCAGATCGCCGCTTCGCTGGTGCAAAGCCTCGACGATGCTGTGGACGAAGACGCCGAGAGCGCGTGGCAACAAGAGATCGCCAACCGCGCCGCGGAAGTAGATTCCGGCAAAGCCAAGTCCATCCCCTGGGAAGAAGTGCAACGACGAATTTCTGGCCACCTTGCAAGCCGCCGACAAAAAGATTGAGTTTCACGAAGAAGCCAGCGAAGAGTACCTGGCTGCGTTCGCGTGGTATCTGGAATGCAGTGAAATTGTCGCGACGCGATTTGCGTAGGAGTTGAGCCGGGCGGTCGAGTTGATTGGTAAGGCGCCGCGACGCTGGCCGACGTACGCTCCGGGAATCCGCAAGTTACGCTGAGACGGTTCCGTTCATTTTGCTTTACCGCGAAGTTCCCTCGACAATTCAAATCCTCGCTGTTGCGCATGCATACCGCCGTCCGAGGTATTGGAAAACACGAAAACAAAAGTAGTGGGCGCGCAGCCCGTTCTGCGCGATGCGATCCATTGCCGGAGTCGGTACGACCCCACCGAAGGTACCTGGAGCACCGTAACCGACGTCATCCGTCATGATCAGCAGCCACATTGGGGGCGCCCTTGGGCGGAACAATGCGCGGCGGCCACCAGGACGTCGACTCCGAGGCTTTCTCTTTGATCACTCCGCCGAAGGCCGGATCGGGCGGCGGAAGCTGTTTTCCGCTAAGCGTGGTGGCAGCGCCGGACGAACCGGGCGTGCTGGTGGTTTGTTGTGCAGGAGTCAGGTTCGCTGCTACCGTAGCCAGTGAGAACGCTGTCAGCGCGATTCGTCGAGTGCCTGCAGTGTATCGATTGCGTAAGACTCCGTTGCTGCTGAATGAAACATATCGGTTGTCCATAGCCGGCAGCTCCTTCCGGTTACCCAACGCCTTCGGTTCGGTCTTGGCTATCGCCTAACCATAAATCGGAATAATCGGGATGACACTTCGGGGCTTGGAATGAGGCGTCCCAAGAACTATTTCTTGGAACGTCGAGCGAGGAAAGTCCTTCTGCGGCACGTGTTCTCTATCGTTGGAGCGGAAGGCGGAATTGGCAATAGTAACTGTGGGGATCGTAGGCTCGCGCTGTCTTAAGTGCCTGATAAGCGTCTAAACGCCATTCTCGTCAATGTGAATTAGGCGTAACAAGCGAGAAGTCCGCTTGTAGGGTGGGCGTTTAATCGGCGTCGTCAAATCCAGAAGCTTTGCACCTGGGCGGAAATGGACATTTACTATCGATGAAGTTAAACGTTCCGCTGGGGACGGAAAATGACGACGGGAACAGTGCCAAAAGGTCCATTGTTGTTGCCGGGATTGATGGTGCTGGTTATCCTCTTATGTTCTCTCGCCCGAAATTTGGCAGTACCCGGAGCGGAGAGACGCCCACCCGGCGAGGAGGCACTTCTGACCTGCCGCAGCGGTTATTTCGGAAATAAGAACTTTGCTTCCGTAGTGGGATGACTATGACGTTTTACGATAAGACCGGTAGCGAGATGCTGGTCGAGCAGATCGGGTAGGCCTGGTTTAGGAGTAGAACAAGATTTACCGCAGAGATCACGGGGGTCGGAGCACAGAGGTCGAGGAGAAAGGCACAGGGCGCCGGGCTCAAGCCCGGTCCCTACAAAGGCGATACGGCGTAGGAATGTCGAGCTTGGTATACTTTGCGCCGTTGCTGTTGGAGTGAGATCGCGATTATGGACACACCTAGGGAACTAAACGAGATTGTTCTGCCGCAGACGGTGGTTGGCCCGCTGACACGCGCGGCGATTTTTCTGGTGGTATGCATTCGCCCGGAGCAGGACAACCGCGCGAAGTTGCGGGCATTCTGCGCGGACCTTGCGGGACTGGTGCGGGCTGTGGAATTTCGAGACGTGGAAGCCGGTCTCACGTGCGTCATTGGATTCGGTTCAGACGCCTGGGACAAATTGTTTGGAGCGCCTCGCCCCGCCGAGCTGCATGCGTTTCGCGAGATTCGCGCGGAGGGCCGCCATGCGGTCTCCACTCCCGGCGACATGCTGTTTCACATTCGCGCCAAACGCATCGACCTGTGTTTTGAATTGGCCACACAGATCATGGACAGTGTCGGTGATGTCGTTTCGGTTGCCGACGAAGTTCACGGGTTCCGTTATTTCGATGATCGCGATGTGATCGGGTTCGTCGACGGCACAGAAAATCCGCGAGGCGGTGCCGCGCGCGACGCTGCAATTGTGGGTGACGAAGACCCCAGCTTTGCGGGCGGCAGCTATGTGATTGTGCAGAAATATCTTCACGACATGAAGGGATGGAATGCTCTGCAGGTGGAGACGCAGGAGCGCATTGTTGGCCGCAAGAAACTTTCGGACATCGAGTTGAAGGACGCTGAGAAGCCGCCATACGCACACAATGCGCTGACGTCGATCGAAGAAAACGGGAAAGAAATTAAGATTCTCAGAGACAACATGCCCTTTGGGCGGCCGGGGTACGGGGAGTTTGGGACCTACTTCATCGGTTATTGCCGCACTCCGCGCATCACGGAAACGATGCTGCAGAACATGTTCGTGGGGCGTCCTGCTGGAAATTACGACCGGCTGCTTGATTTCAGCAAGCCCGTTACCGGGAGTTTATTTTTTGCGCCGTCATCCACGTTTCTGGACAACATCAGCGGAGACGACTAGCGAAGGC
>JBAVNY010000878.1:0-3862 GCA_049691535.1 Candidatus Acidiferrum sp. | reverse complement strand
TTGATGTACGGATGGCGGAGAAACCTGAAAGTATTGCTGCATCTCGGCCTCGGTGGGCGCGCGTCCGTGGGTTCGACTGTAGTAATAGATGAAGGCCAGGTACTGGCCTTGTTTGGCGGTATAGGCTTTCTTCATCTTCACCCCTACAACGAGGCCACTCCTAATTCCTGTTTCAAGCAAGGTTCCGCGAATGAGCTTCCCATGGGCTGGCAATAGTTCTCGGACCTGGATAATAGCAGTGGAGAGCAAGCGAGCCGGGACTTCAATGAAATATTCCTTCGGGTTGAGGCTCCGTCGCCAGCAACTCCCAATAATCGAGTGGATGACCGCGCCTCGCCAGCTGGCCTGAGGTGACCCCGCAAAAGTCAACTTTTGCGCCCAACTGCCGTTGATTTCTGGAGTTTGTGCGATTCACACGCGACCTGTAGTGACATCTAAGGGCGCGGGAAGAATCAGGTTTCGTTCCGGCTCATTCCGAAAGGACTCGAAAAATCCTTAAAATTGCAGTAATATAGGAGTATATTTGGATTATAAAAGGATCATCTGCGATGACCTTAAAAACAAAGCAAATGAAGAAACAGCCCCAAACCGAGCGGGCTACGCGCAAGTCAAAGTTTCAGGCTGATTTGGCCCCTGCGGAAGACCGAATGGTTCGCGGCTTGAAGCAAGAGCTGCAGCTCACAAGCAACACGGATTTTCTTTCCGACGCCCTGGCGTTATTCCGCTGGGCAGTATGGGAAAGAAAGCGCGGTCATCGTATTTTTAGTGAAACTGAGACGGGCGAGCGGAAGGAATTGGTGTTTCCGCGCCTCGAACGCGTTGCCCCTGAACTGGTGCTCCCACGTGTGGAGATTCCTTGGGCGCCGCGTGAGCTGGAGAGTCTTGCCGATCTCGCATCGCGAGAACCCGCCCATCCTACCGAAAACCTCATCCGAGCAATGAGAGGCTGAGTGGCCGTTCTCATCCGTCGTCTCGAGGAGCAGGACGAAGTCGCGCTTTTCGATTGTGGCGATGAGCCACTTAACAACTATCTAAGGCGGCACGCGTGGGCGAATCAGCAGAAAAGCTTTATTGGAGTGACTTATGTCGCGATCGACGAAGGTGCGCCGCGCACAGTTATCGGATACTTCACTCTCGCAACGGCAAGTGTGCCCCGCGAGAGCTTCCCTAAGAATTACGTTCGTGGACTTCCCCCATACGACTTGCCACTCGTTTTGCTCGCGCGGCTTGCGGTAGACCGGCGCTTCACAGGAAAAGGGCTCGGGCATGCTCTCATTTCCGAGGCATTTAAGATCGCACTCCGAGTTGCAGACGATGTGGGATGCCGCTGTATCATTACGGATGCATATCGAAACAGAGTCGACTGGTATGCGCGCTATGGTTTCGTCGCGCTGGAGGGTGCCTCCGAGAGCGGTCCTCAACGAATGTTTCTCGACATGAGAACGATTCGTATGGCGCTCAAGGGTACGCAGTAGTCTGGTCTGCGCTCACACCGAATGAAGTTCGATCTTTTCACCATGCCCAAATCCCTGCTGGTCAGCGAGCCGGAAATCATCACCAAGGGCGTCATCGCGTACCAACGAGCATTGCCGCCGCAAAGCAATTCACTTCGGAAGCGACCTAATGCGCAAGAATCCATCCGCACCGCAACTGCGATGCTGGAGGTAGAAATGCAACAGGGCAGTCTAATCAGGAGTGGTCGAAAGCGCGGTCCAGATGTCTGGCAGTTCCGTTGGGGGGACAAAGGACCTTTTGGGAAACGAATCTATCGCCGAAGAGTGATCGGCATGGTCTGCCAATACGCCGATGTGGAGTCCGCCCGCAAATCAGTCGCGGGATTGCTGACAGAAATCAACGGGAATGGACTTAAACATTCTGCTCTCCGGATGACCATTTCGGAGGTCTGCGATCACTTCATTCAGCGCGAATTGACTAACGACAATCTCTGGCGCAGTTATGCCACAAAGAGAGCCTACAAGGCTTATTTGAAGAGGTGGATAGTCCCACATTGGGGATGTATGCGTCTTTCCGAAGTGAGAACGATGGAAGTAGAGTCATGGCTGCGTCGGCTGCCACTAGCGAAGAGTAGTTGTGCGAAGATCCGAAGTATCCTGTCGGTCCTTTTCAACCATGCGTGCCGTCACGAACTGTTCGACCGAAATCCTATCCGTTTGGTTCGCCAGAGTGCGAAGCGTCGAAACACGCCGTGTGTGCTGACGCCGCCTGAAATAAAGGCGCTTATCGATAATTTGGGCTTGCGAGAGCGGACGCTGGTGCCTGTCGTAGCCTCTACGGGTTTGCGCCAGAGCGAGCTGTTCGGATTGAAGTGGGGAGATATCAATTCTGCTCAAGGGACAATGAGCGTTACGCGATCGATCGTGTGCGGAGTGGTGGGTCCATGCAAAACAGAATCTTCGCAAAAGCCTGTGCCGGTTCATCCAACCGTTTTGGAGGCACTCGCGAAATGGAAAGAAACCTCTCGCTACGCCGGACCCCAGGACTGGGTTTTCGCGAGCAGACGGCACCGAGGTCGGAAACCAATATGGGGCCGAGCGATCTTACGCAGATACATTCGTCCGGTCGCGCAGCGCGTCGGGATTCAGAAGCGATTTGGTTGGCATACGTTCCGGCACACATTCTCGACTCTGCTGCGAAGCGTCGGTACAGAGTTCAAAGTAATGCAAGAACTGTTGCGACATTCCAATTATCGAACTTTACGCCGTTCGGCCAATCAGGACTCCGTTTCGAGTCAGACTGGTCTTCTCGCTTTCCTGAGTGAGAGGTAATCGTTCGAGTAGCTGACGGGTGCAACTACGGTCGAGCGGCTAGAACCCCTGTTGGAACAGGAAGGCGTCGCTGTCGTCTCCGAGTATTTGCATGCAGGCACAATTGGTGTTTGCCCGCTGTTGTTCAATGTCCCGGACTGTGGCTTTCAGCCAGGATTCCAATGCGTTTTCGATTTCTGCTGGTGTCCCGGTCCCATAATCCAGCCCATCGGCTCGCGTTCCGACCAACTTGTGGCGATGGCCAGAACACGTCCGTTGGGAGTCAGCCATGTGAAGGCCAGATGCTGGAGCCACTCAATAAGTCCCCGGCAGTCCGTCTCGCTGTTGGCTTCGGAGCTGTCCGTTATCAGGTCATCCAAGATAAGCAGACTGGCGCCACGGCCCGTAACGGGGCCGCCGCGTCCGAATGCGCTGTACGCACCGCCTGCCGAGGTTCTGAAGCGGTACGCCCGTCGAGTTCGGTGAAAGTTGGCAGCTAGGGAACATTTCGCGGAAGACCGGTCATCCAGGATGTTCCGCACGCGCCGACCGAATCCTTCAGACAAGTCCGAACCGTAACTGACCGTGATGACCGTCTCCAGCGGATTCCGGCCGAGTGCATACGCCGGAACAATTACATTGCCCAATGTGCTCTTTCCATGCCGGACGGGGTGATGATGGCGAGCTTCTTGATCTTCCCGCTGAGCAGAAATTCCAGGTGATCTATGATGAGTTGGTGGAACGGAGATGTCTCAAACGCCGGCATCACGGAGCGCGCAAAGCGGCCGAGCTTTCGGCGTGTCAGGGCAAACGGAGAAAATCACGGGAGAAATTCATAGCACCCTGCGTTGCACAATTCGTTGCACAAAATCTTCCCGACCGTGCCCAATCGGTCCGACGGTTGCCGACAACCGCCACTCTAACCTGTCACGGCAGAGGTCGCGAGTTCGAGTCTCGTCGTCCCCGCCATTCATTCCAAAAGAGTTGAATAAGACTCACTCGAACCAGCGAGGGTGCAAAAGGGTGCATTTTTGCACCCTCTTTGCACCCTGCTTACTCAATCAGAGCCGTTTTTGATGGCCGCGCTCTGACGATTT
>JBAVNY010000877.1:0-9702 GCA_049691535.1 Candidatus Acidiferrum sp. | reverse complement strand
TCATTGGCACAGATCTCGATGAATACCTGCGTCAGCTCGGTGTGACTCAAGTTTTCTTGACCGGCGTCGCGACTACCGTCGGCGTGGAATCCACGGCTCGAAGCGCCTATGATTATGGATACAACGTTGTGTTCGTTGTGGATGCAATGACCGATCGCGACGCTGACGCCCACCGTCACGCCATCGAAAAAAGATTCCCGCGCTTCGGCGAAACCGAAACTACCGAAAATGTCTTGGAGCAACTAAGAGCGCGGTCTTCGAGCCCGGAAGATGCGACTCCCGAAAGCGCAGCAAGTTAGCGAGGGTCTAGCCACCGTGGTTCGCTGCAAAACGCTCGATTTGATCGGCGGCGTCTTGAGCGCCCCCGTACTGGCGCATGGACTCTGCAATGCGCTGCGCCGAGTTGCGGTAGCTCGGACCACTCAAGACGCGATTGATCTTGTCTCGGAAGTCGGTCACGTCAATGTGCTTCTCACCATTGCCGTCGTTGACTGGCATAACAACTTCGCCGGCACCCAGGCTTGCGAGACGGCGCGCGTTGCTTTCGCGCTCGGTTATTGTCGGAATAATCACCGCGGGTGTGCCAGCTGACAATCCGGCCATGACCGAACTGTGACCGCCGTGATGCACCATCAGATCGCAGCGCGCAGCCATTGCCGGACCTGGCAAGTACGCAGCGTGATGGAAATTTGCCGGCAGCGCTCCGAATTCCTTGGGCAGTTCTTGATGACCGGTGGTTAGCACAACGTGCACCGGCGCTTCACGCAAAGCAGCAATCGCCGCGCGAATCACCACGATCGAATCGATCGGAGTCGAAACGTTGCCGCCATACCGCGGATTGCCGGAGTACACCCAGATCAGTGGTCTGTCGCGACTTAGCGCAGCTATCCAGTCGGGAAGTGCGGCATTCCCTCGCTGCCACACAATGGGTCCCACGTACGTGACATTTGCACTGCTGGGCAACGGATCAGTTTCCGGGGTGCCGACAATCAAGGACAGGTCGCCCGCCAGCAAATCGACGCAGCGCTCGACCGGCTTCAGCCCATATTCCGCGGCCACTTTATTAATAGCGGGCACTGCGCTGGGCAGTCCGCTCGGCCGTTCTTTTTCCCACCACAGAAACCCACGACTCGCCGGATGAAAATTACCTTGCAGCACGGTAACCAACGGCACCTGCAAGGTGCGCGCTGCTAAACAAGCAAGCAGGTCAAAGGAATCGACCACTACGTCGGGACCATAATCTCGGATCAACTCAACATAAAATGCCGTCGCCGCCCTCACATACTCTTCGTCAAGACAGAAAGCAGCAAACATCTGTTCCACATCCCAACTCGCGCTAGCCTGAACGAGATCGATTACGCCAGCAGGCATGGGTTGCGAGGGCATCGGCAGATTTTTCAAGCCCGCGTCGGCAATCAGTTTTGCGGGTGCCGGCGACGGGTTGAACACAGCGACGTCGTGTCCACGATCGGCAAGTGTGCTCGCGATTGGCACCATGCGCGTTGGCAGGCCCAGGTCATTCGCCGCCAGCATGGTAAACAAGAATTTGGCCACGATTTCCTCCGTGAGTCGCACTGTTGTAACCGCAACTGGGGTCACAGTCAAATCGTGGTCCTGACAAAATGCCACATGTTTTCGGCGTTACCACTAAGGGACCTAACTGGGGAAGTTTAGTTTTTGCTGCAGTGCAACGAAGCGCGGATTGGGACGAAGCGGATCAAGTTCGGTCAACAACCGTGCAATGTAGAAATGCTTTCGCAGACTTCGCTTCAGCGAGATAAAGTGAACTCGCGCCGGAAAGCAGGTCAATGTCTGTGGGTCAACAATCAAACTGTTCCAGCGGTAATTTCCTGGAAATGTATGACTTCATGGTCTTTGGTTATTACGCTTCCGCAATCGGCAAAGCGTTCTTCCCCAGCGGCAGCCCTTTCGTTTCTCTGATGCTTCCCCTGATGACCTTCGGCGCAGGCTTCCTCATGCGCCCACTCGGCGCCCTGGTCCTTGGCGCCTACACCGACCGGCACGGCCGTCGTGCTGGCCTGCTACTCACACTAGGCATGATGTCCATCGGCATTTTCTCTATCGCATGCATGCCCAGCTACGCTACCATCGGCCTGCTCGCCCCTTTTTCTCGTCGTCGTTGGCCGCCTCTTGCAAGGATTTTTCGCCGGCATGGAACTTGGCGGCGTCTCCGTCTACCTGTCAGAGATCGCCACTCCCGGCCACAAAGGCTTTTATGTCAGCTGGCAATCCGGCAGTCAGCAAATCGCCGTCATGACCGCTGCTTCCGTCGGCGTAGTCCTGAATTCCCTGCTGCCTGCGGAAAAAATGGAGCGGTGGGGCTGGCGTGTTCCCTTACTTCTCGGATGCATCATTGTCCTCTTTCTGTTCCGGCTCAGAAAATCACTCGCCGAAACCGATGAGTTCCTGGCCCGCAAGCACCGGCCAGACACTTCTGAAATTTTACGCTCATTGCGAAATAACTGGGGAATCGTGATGGTCGGAACCTTCATGGTGACCATGACCACCGTTTCCTTCTACATGATCACCGCGTACACGCCCACCTTCGGCAGTTCGGTGCTACATCTCTCGGCCGCCAACAACTTGCTCGTCACGCTATGCGTGGGTGCCTCAAATCTTTTCTGGCTTCCGATCATGGGAGCGCTCTCCGACCGCATCGGCCGCCGCCCGCTATTATTTGCCTGCACCATTCTGATGTTGGTCACCGCATACCCGGCCATGCTCTGGCTGGTCCGTGATTCTTCGTTCGGGAGGCTCCTCGCCGTGGAACTCTGGCTATCCTTTATGTATGGCAGTTACAACGGCGCGATGGTCGTCTTTCTCACCGAAATTATGCCCGTCGATGTGCGAACTTCGGGATTTGCGTTGGCCTACAGTTTAGCGACCGCCATCTTCGGCGGCTTTACTCCCGCCCTGTGCACCTACCTATCCAGGTTTCCGGCAACCGTGCCGTCCCCGGCCTCTGGCTCTCTTTGGCAGCAGCTTGCGGCCTCCTCGCCACTCTTTTCGCGAAGCCACAGAACACTGCGCTTGATGCGGATGCCACGGCTGTAGAAGCTTAGAATGCTGTATCGGCCTCTCTGGACTACATAAAGCATTTACGACCTCGTTCGCTTCGGCGCAGCGCGCCGACTGACCCGGAATGATTGTGGGCTTCGGATTACCAACGTGCGAGGGCAGCGATAGTGTGTTGGCATCAATCACCACATCAAAGAGCGCCAGCGCCAGAATGCCGCAGTGTCTTCTTTAGTTATTGCGGCTTGGAACCTGGATGGAACGCGGAACGCTGTTCTTTGTCGAGTGATTTCTAAGGGCGCGATACGCGGTGCGGCGGCAGAGGAGTTTGTGTTGCATCAGAAATAGGCCTCGCTCGGAATCCTGGTGGCGTTGCTTATGATGTTCCTTTTGGTGCGATTGTTCCCTGCAGCTCGCCGAAGCCAGCAATCGGAAGCGGATTAAAGGGCGGTGACGCGCCTTTCCAGTTCTTGCGCGATCTCTTTGGCATCCTGATCCGCTGAAAAGCGGACCGGTTCTCCAATCGTGACTCGCACGTGCCCTGGGCGCGCCAAGATTTTATTTTCTTGCTTGAGATCGAACAGACCCGACAAACGCATCGGAATAATCGGCAGATCCAGTTGCTTTGCTAACAGGCCGATCCCCGAGCGAAACGTCGTCATCTTGCCATCTTCGCTCGTTAGCCCTTCTGGAAAAATCAAAATGTTCCAGCCACGATCGGCTAGATCGCCCGCGAAGGAAAAACTCTTTAAAAATCCAGACTCCTTGGGCAGCGGAAACACGTTGAAGAGCGACAAGGCAAGAAAGTAGTCGAGCCGTTCCCTGAATCTCCCAACAAAGCTCATTTCTCTTGGCGGACGACGCATTGCCGCCAGCCTTTCTCCGCCCATGGCGGTTGCCAGCCGGTTTCGAAAACGCGCCGGAAGTGCTGGAAGAACCCACGCAATGTCCAAATAAGTAATGTGATTGGCAATGATAAGCACCGGTCCGCGCAGTCCGCGAAGATTTTCCCGGCCGCGGATGCGCGGGGCGGCCATTAGATACGTGGCCGGCCAGGCCAGGAAATAATAAACGGCAAGTCGAAATAGTGTGGTGAGCCAATACTGCGGCCATTTTGGATAGGCGTGTTGAGCGCTTGCTGTCTGCGACCCGCTCAGCAATTTCTCAAGTTGACCAATAGTCGCCGCTTCGCTAAAGCGCACCTCGCTAAGATCGGTCTGATAGCGATCCTCCAGGGCGCTCATCAGTTCCACGCGATCGAGCGAACTCATTTGCAAATCAGCCTCGACCCCCGCGTCGCCAGAATCAGATCGGATACTGCGCCCAGTGATTTGCGTGATCAAACCCGCCAAGCTGAGATTGCCATCTCGTGTTGGCTCAGCTGACCTCGCGAGCTTGCTGTTTCTCACCACTTCACGAATGCGCGGAAGCATCGGCTTCTGTGTAGGCGTGCGCGGAAAATCGGGCTCGCTCCACACAAACCACTCACGAATCCTCTGATACTCCGCAAGAGACCGATTGGCGTGCTCAATGATTTGGGCCGGCCTGCGCTGCGAACCATCGAGCAACAACACCGCACACGCTTCTTCATTGCCGTCTCGCTCGAGTCCGATAACCACGCAATCTTTCACCCCTGCTTCGCGGCGGATCGCTTTCTCCAAATCTTCGGGATAGACATTCATCCCAGCCGCTGTGACCATCACATTTTTTCTCCGGCCTTTGAAATACAGTCGTCCCGTCTCGTCAGCTTCCCCTAAGTCCCCAGTGTGGAACCATCCGTCCGGCTCGGCCACCGCTTCCACCTGATCGCGCTGCCGATACGCAGCCGCAACATTCTCACCGCGCACCAGGATTTCGCCGTGCTCGTCAACGCGAACCTCCACACCCGGGAAAACTTGGCCAATCGAACCTTTCGTGGAACGAAAAGGATGGTTGAGGCTGATCAGTGAAGTAGTCTCCGTCATTCCGTAACCCTGAATCACCGCATAGCCTAGACGGTTCCAGAACACCTCGGTGCTCTCAGAGAGCGCCGCTCCCCCAGAAATGAACGCCCAGAATTTCCAGCCGAGACGCGAATGGATGCGGCGAAATCGCCACCAGCGACGCAAAAAGTGTTCTTTCTCGGCAAGCGCGAAGTCCTTCTCGAATTTTGCCAGGTGCCCCTCGCGTTCCACTTGGCGCTGTATTTCTCGTTGCAGAGAGTCGATAAAGCGTGGCACCGCGACCAGCACAGAGATACGTTCGCGGCGGATCACCTCAATCAATTCCGAGGGCTTGAGGGATCCCGGAAAAACCACCGTGCCTGCCAGGAGCGGCGGAATGAATATTCCCAACATCTGCCCAAAAACATGACTAAGCGGCAGCAGGTTCAGGAACCGCAAAGGATGCACGAAGCGCTCGTAGCGCAGGTATTTCGCGATTTCGTGCTGCAATGGCTCGATATTGGCCAGGACGTTGCCGTGCGTAAGCACCACGCCGCGTGGCTCTGCAGTTGTCCCAGAAGTGAAAATAATTTCTACCGTGTCTTTGCGTGAGAACGGTGGAGCGGGATACGGCGAACAATCATGCCGAGCGATAACTTCAAACAGCGACTCCAGAACGATGGAAGCCGCCGCGTGTTGCGGGTCCGGAAGCGCCCTCGCACGAAACATCAAGCTGGTCTTCACTTCGTCTGCAATGCGCGACGCGAATTCCGCTGTAGATCCGTGATCGATCGGCACGATCACCGCGCCACGCAGCAGGCATCCAAGAAAAACAGCGATCCACTCTGGAGAATTGTCTCCCCACAGCAGCACCGCGTCGCCTTGGTTAACGCCGCGAGACTCCAACTCGCGAGCCACGCGATTGCCTTCCTGCGCGACGCGCGCATAGCTCCAGCTTTCCATGCGGTAGCCGCGACGGTAACGCACCGCGACCTCTTCCGCACGTGACGCATATTTCCAAACGAACTCTACCAGCGATTCCAAATCAGCCTCTCGCCAAGATTCGCACCTAGCCAGACCGCCAACTCTGCTCTAAGCTCTCCACGCCATCTCGACATCTCACCAGTTCTCATCCTGAGCTCAGCGAAGAATCTCAACCATCCTCGTTCTCGATCCTCAACCCTGCAGCCATCCCTTTGATAAAATCTACGACGATATCTGGCTGGTTATCTCTATGGATTATGATGTGGATACTTCGATCTGGAGACGCGGGTGTTAGAGCCGCTGGAAAATCTCTTCGCCCAAAAGTGCTTACCTATTTGTCCCGGTCGGACAGGAAACGTGGTGGGCCCGCCAGGATTTGAACCTGGGACCAACGGATTATGAGTCCGCTGCTCTAACCGCTGAGCTACGAGCCCCTGTTGCTCATCTTATAGGACTTCCAACAACCAGCAAAGACCAGAACGTCATCGCCACGCCTAGCGCGTGGAAAACCGATACACCGTCACCGAGTGAAACTTTTCACCAGGCTTCAGCTCCGTGGTCGGGAATTCAGGATGATTTGGCGAATCCGGGAAATGCTGTGTTTCCAGGCACACCGCGCCATTTTTTTCGTAGCTCGCGCCTTGCTTTCCGATGATCGAGCCATCCAGATGATTGCTGGTATATAGTTGCACGCCCGGCTCGGTCGTCAGTACCGTCAACACCCGGCCTGATTCCGGATCGTAGACCTCGCCAGCCTGTACCAGTTTCTTCTCACCGCCGCCGTCGACCACAAAATTATGATCGTAGCCTTTCCCCCGTTTCAGCTGGACGTCATCTGCGTTAATGCGCTCGCCGATCAGATGAGCTTGCAAGAAATCGAACGGCGTTCCCGCAACGGCCTTCAATTCGCCAGTGGGTATCAAATTTTCATCCACCGGGGTGAATCGCGAGGCATTCAGTTTCAACTGATCGTGCAAAACGTTTCCATGTCCTTGTCCGGACAAATTGAAATACGAATGGTTCGTAAGGTTAAGAACTGTCGGTTTGTCGGTCGTCGCACTATATTCGATCTTTAGCCCACCATCTTCGAGCGTATACCGCACCGTGACCGACAAATTCCCCGGGTAGCCTTCTTCGCCATCTTTGCTGAGATAGCGAAGTTCCACTCCGTCCTTGATTTCCTTCCCTTCCCACATCTGGTTGCTGAATCCGTTCGGCCCGCCGTGGATGCTATTATCGCCACTGTTTTTGGTCAGGTCATAGGTCTTGGCATCCAGAACGAACCTTGCGTGCGCGATTCGATTGGCATAGCGCCCAATAATTGGGCCGAACGACGATCCTTTTGTGGAGTGATTGTTCTCGTAATAACCACCGGCTTCGTCGAAGCCCAACACAATGTCGTCCACTTTGCCGTTGCGGTCCGGAACTTTCACTGCTGTCACATATCCGCCGTAGGTGATGACCTGCACTTCCAGTTTCCCGTTTTTCAACGTGTATAGATCAACCGCTGCCCCGTCCGGCAATTTTCCCGCGTCTTTTTTAGTGACGACCGTTTTTGCATTGCCCGCAACGCTGATCATTAAACATGCGACCGCCAGCAGGACAACGCGCTTAGTTTTTGTCATAGATTCTCTCCGGTGCGATTGTATCTCCGCCTTTAGCCCGTGGATGGTTAAAACTTAGACCGCGGTATTCCAAATGAACTTAGGTTATTTTGCTCGGGGCCGAATCTTCTCAGCCGCAACAACGCCCTCGCCTTCAAGCACAGTGTAGAACTTGTCGGCATCTAGGTCCTTCAGCGTGTCGACCTTGCCAGACGGCCAGATAATTTCCAAACTGTCGATCTTCATCGCTTTGCCCAGCCCGAAATGCACTCGCAAATCGTGCTGCGAGAGGTAACTGTTACCACTGTGGATCTGTTCTGTCTGGGTCATACCGCCGGCCACCAGCTTCAACCTTGCACCAATCGCAAGACGATTGCTCTTCGTACCCGCGAGTTCGAAGCTTATCCAATGTGCGCCTGGCACTCCATGATTGCGCAACACCATCGGCGCGCCATCAATGTCGTTAATCACCACATCCATATTTCCATCGTTGAACAAATCTCCGACCGCAACGCCACGCGACGCACGTGGCTCCTGCAATGCACTCCCTGCCTGCTTGCTGGCATCGCAAAATGTTCCGTCTCGCTGGTTCATTTGTAACAGCTTCGGTTCGCGATAACGCGCTCCCGACGGAAGCAGATCCACCTGCGGATAAACATGACCGGTCGCCGTGATTAAGTCCAGCCAGCCGTCATTATCCAGATCCACGAAAGCCGTACCCCACTTCACGAACGGCAGCGACGGAACCGCGACCCCCGACTTGTACGAAACGTCGGTAAAACTCCAATTCCCGTCATTGCGAAACAACAAATTGTATTCGTCAGAGAAATTGGTAATAAAAAGCGAAGGTCTACCGTTGTGCAGGTAATCCCCAATCGCAATTCCCATCGACGCCTGTTCGGATCCATCCTCGTCGACTGCCGTACCCGATTCCAATCCGATTTCAGAGAATTTTCCGTTGCCTTCGTTCTTGTACAAAAACTTGGGCGTGGAGTCGTTGGTCACATAAGCATCGGGCCGTCCGACATTATTGAAATCCGCCCACACTACCTGCATTCCGTAGTATCCGTTGGGATCGCTGACTCCCGCAGCCTTCGAAACATCGGTGAACGTCCCATCCCCATTGTTGTGAAATAGCGCGTCACCCGCCCCCTTTAATCCGCGCGGCCCGCACTGCACATCAATTCCTCGATACTTGCAGTTTGGCGACTTGCCGAAACCCGGCAGATCATTCAAATGGAAGTCCACATAATTCACCACCATCAAATCCAGGAAGCCATCCCCATCGTAATCACCAAATGCTGCTCCCGTGGACCAGCGACCGTCTCCCACACCGGCTTTCGCCGTCTCGTCACGAAAGGTCCCGTCCCCATTGTTGTGATAAAGAACATTTCCGCCAAAACACGTCACCAGCAGATCGGGCCAGCCATCATTGTCGTAATCTCCCACCGCGCCCCCCATGGCAAAACACGGACTGCCAATTCCCGCTTTGTCGGTAACATCTGTAAACGTTCCATCGTGGTTGTTGTGATAAAGCGCGCCACGACTTTTTTCACCTTTTAACGCCATCTCTACGCTCGGGGCATTCGTGAAGTAAATATCCAGCCAGCCATCGCGGTCATAATCAAACAAAATCACGCCGCCGCTCATGGACTCCACAATATATTTTTTCGATGGATCCGAGACGTGCTGAAACGTGATGCCAGCCTTAGCGGTCACGTCTTCCAGTTGCGGAATCGTGCGCCCCGTACACTCTGTCGCTTTTGCTCCGGGCGGCGGAGGCGGAGGCACGGGATGTCCCTGCGCCAAGAGCTTGGGAATATTCACAAAGAGACCCGCCCACAAAGTGAGTGCGCAAACCACCGTATTCTTTCTCAAAGCGCTTTCACCAATTCAATCCTCATGGATTCTGCGGCGGGATTGCTGCACTTGCTCGGCCGCGTTGTTTTGCCTTTAAATCTTTGTAAATTCCCAATTCGTGATCGGCTTCCGCTACGCGTCCATCTTTGCGGTACGCCGCCTGAAGCTGGTAATGCATATAGTCCGCTCCAGGATTTAGGCGCACTGCGGTTTCTAGATGGCTGATCGCATCTTTCAGTTGGCCGCGATCCAGAAGAATTTTTCCCATTTCGTATTGTGCATTAGCGTGCTCTGGA
>JBAVNY010000876.1:0-2224 GCA_049691535.1 Candidatus Acidiferrum sp. | reverse complement strand
TTGATGCGCCGCCGTCGCTAAACTCAGAATCGCCACCGCCGCCCACAGCGACGATAGCCGGCTCGACAGAAAAATCGGCAAAATCAGGCACGCGCACACCAACATCGCCGATAACCGCGCGCGACTCATCGACATTCCCGCCTTACGAAACGGCGTCGGCAGCCATCCTCCCGCAACGCTTCCGATCATCGAAACGTTGTACACCACAATCAGCGGCAATCCGATGTGGCTAAGCCCCAGATGATAACGCTCGTCAAAAAACTTTGGCAGCCAGTACAAATAGAAATACCAGATCGGATCGGTCAGAAATTTCGCCACCGCAAATGCCCAAGTCTGCCGGTGCGTCAGCAGCGTACTCCACGGAATCTGCTTCGTGGATTCCACCGCGCCATCCTGCACGTATCGCAGTTCTCCGGCGCTGACTCGCGGATGCTTCGTCGGGCTGTGATACCGAAGCAGCCACCACGCGATCCACAGCGCGCCAAAAATGCCAGTGGCCACAAAAGCAGCACGCCATCCAAACTTCAAAGTAATCCACGGAATAAGCAGCGGCGCGATGATCGCCCCAATATTTGCTCCTGAATTGAAAATGCCCGTTGCCAACGAGCGTTCCCGCTGCGGAAACCACTCCGCAGTTGTCTTAATCGCCGCAGGAAATCCTCCCGATTCGCCGAGCCCCAGGAAAAAACGTGCCACTCCAAAGCCAATCGCCGAAGATGCCAGCGCATGTCCCACGGAAGCCAGACTCCAAAACGCCATCACGATCGCATAGCCGACTCGCGAACCCAACTTGTCGATCATGCGCCCAGCGAGCACCAGGCCCACCGCATACGCCACCTGAAACGCGCCCACAATGTATCCGTATTGCGCTTCTGTCCAACCTATCGAGTGCTGCAGCGTGGACGCCAGCAGCCCAAGCACCTGGCGGTCCATATAATTGATCGACGTCGCAAAAAACAACATCGCGCAAATCGACCATCGCACCCTGGTAATCGCAGATGTTCCAGAATCAGTTGAAGGAATGTTGTCGTCAATCGCAGTAGCTGTCGCGTCCACACGCTTCGAATCATCGGAATAACTTTTTCTAGAGTTGTCCATCAGCGATGTGTCGGGCCCATTCTAATTCTGATTGTTCGCGAATGCGTCATTCTCGCCGTAGCTATCCGACGCGACCGCTCGTCTTCTTTCTACAACTTATAAGCCTTTCGTGCCAGCCCGCACGTCAACTCAGCCGCAACTTCCAGCGCCTCGTCTTCTTCCATACGATGCTCCGCCACCAGTCGCGCCAGAAATGAGCAGTCCACCCGCCGCGCCACATCATGTCGCGCAGGAATTGACAGAAACGCCCGCGTGTCATCATTAAATCCCACCGTATTGTAGAAGCCCGCCGTCTCCGTCGTGCACTCGCGAAAACGCATCATGCCTTCCGGACTGTCGTTAAACCACCACGCCGGCCCAAGTCGCAAGCAAGGATAATGCCCCGCTAGCGGCGCCAGTTCGCGGCTATAGGTCGATTCATCCAGCGTGAACAAGATGATCGTCAGCCCAGGCTCATTTCCGAAGCGGTCCAGCAATGGCCGCAGCGCATCCACGTAATTTGTCGTCGTCGGAATGTCTGCGCCGATGTCACGCCCAAATCGCCGGAACAATTGCGTGTTGTGATTCCGAAAACTTCCCGGATGGATCTGCAACACCAGCCCATCCTCCAGGCTCATCGCCGCCATTTCCGTGATCATCTGCGCGCGAAATAATTCCCGCTCATCCCCGTCACCGCGGCCCGAAGCAACTCGCTGGTACAAACGCGCCGCCGAATTCGTCCCGAGACTCGCCGTCGCCGCCGTGGGGTGCCCGTGGTCCGTAGCCGTACACCCAAGCGCTTTGAACTCTATGCGTCTTTGCCGCAGCGCAGCCAAGTATCCACGCCAGCTACCCGTATCCACTCTGGTAATCCGCCCAAGCCGCGCAAGATTCTCTTTGAACTCAGGATAATCCGGGTCCACCACAGGATCAGGCCGAAACGTGGGAATCACTCGCGTCTTCAATCGCGCCGCGCGAATCGCTTCATGATGCTCAAGCGAATCCAGCGGCGAGTCAGTGGTAGCCAGCACTTCCAACTGAAAACGCTCCAGCAGCGCCCGAGGACGAAACTCCGGCAACGCTAACTTTGCTTGAATCGCATCGTAATATTCATCGGCGTTTTCTAACGTCAGCTGAACGTCCATCC
>JBAVNY010000875.1:0-6652 GCA_049691535.1 Candidatus Acidiferrum sp. | reverse complement strand
AGACTGCGGAGGTCGCGCAGCGTGAAGGAATTCGGCTGTTGCTCGAGAATGAGTTTACCTGCAACGTGGCAACGGGAGTGGAGAGTGCGGCGATGCTGGAGGCAGTGAAGGCGCCGGCGCTGGGGCTGAACTGGGATCCGGGGAATGCATTTGAGGCGGGAGAATTGAGACCGTACCCGGAGGGCTACGAGCCGCTGGATAAGAAGAGGCTTTGGCACATGCATTTGAAGGATGCGCAGCCCAACCCAAATGGGCGCGGACCGGTGTGGCGTCCGGTAGGTGGTGGGAAGATTGATTATGTGGGGCAATTTCGGGCGTTGCTGAAGGAGGGATATTCGGGGACGATGTCTCTGGAGACGCATTATCTGAATGCGGCTAAGGACAAGGAAGCGTCTAGCCGGGAGTCGATGAATGGTCTGCTGGAAGTAATTCGGGGGGCGTAGGGAAGGGCAGGAGCAACGGAAGTGTTTCGTGAGGGTGCGGAGCCCTCAGCGGCTGAAGCCGGAATTGAGGCAGGGAGTGCTATCGGCACGACTGAAGTCGTGCCCTGACAATGGGCGGCCCTGACGAAGGCGTGGAGACGGTGCTGTGCCCAGACATTGCTATGCCATGATGTAGCATCCAATTATCTTAAGCAGATTCGACTCGTGACTAAGCGAGAATAAATTGCGGTACTAGGAAGTGGCGTTGACCCTGTGGCTGCGGAGGCTGGCAAATTGGGCGGGCTTTCTTGACTTACGGGCGGAGTGCCGAAATAATGGAATAGCATGAGCGTACGCGCCGGAGGCGCAGGAAATATGTTCCTCGACGTAAAGGACCTTGCCGTCCGCAAAGTACGCATCCGGAAAAGTTACGCCCCGGGAAGCATTGATTACGGCATCAGTGAAGTGAAACAGGCGGGACCGCTGGAAGTGACTGCTTCGGCGGAACTGCTGGAAGGCCAGATCCGGGTTACCGGCGAACTGGAAACCAAGATCGAGATGGTGTGTGCGCGGTGTCTCGAGACGGTGATTGAGGATGTCCACCGGGATTTCGACCTGTTTTACCAGCCGCTTCCCAAGGGCACCCGGCACGAAGAAGAGCGGTTGAAGGACGACGATACGGAGATAGGTTTTTTTGAAGGAGAAGGCTTGTTCCTGGCAGACGTATTGAAGGAACAAGTGCTACTGTCTTTACCGATGAAAGTAATTTGCCAAAGCGATTGCCGTGGGTTGTGCCCTTCCTGTGGCGCGAACCTGAATCACGAAGAGTGCCGGTGTGAGCGGCACGCGAGCGATCCGCGACTGGCTCCCCTCGCACGGTTGAAGCAGGACTGGCTCAAGAAACAATAACGTTAGGTGGAATTCGGCGGTGGCCGCGGTTTGCTGTGTGTGTTTTCAGTGTGTTGTACGATTTGCGTTTGTTTGGCCGTAGATTTTAAAGCTCAGAGAATACGACTTCATCATCGGGCGCATGGGCGTTGGTGCTTGAAGCGAAATAAGGAGTAATGCAATGCCTAATCCAAAGCGACGACATTCCAAGAGGCGCACCAGCACTCGCCGCGCCCACGACTTTTTGACGAAACCGGCCTTGGCGAAATGTCCCAACTGCCACGAAATGAAGCAGCCACATCGCGCTTGCTCTCACTGCGGGTATTACAAGGGACGTCCGGTTCGCGAAGTTAAGTAGCCGCCGGATTTATCTCTCG
This sequence comes from Candidatus Acidiferrum sp., assembly GCA_049691535.1. Lineage (GTDB taxonomy): Bacteria > Acidobacteriota > Terriglobia > Acidiferrales > UBA7541 > Acidiferrum. Next base: position 4,965 of record JBAVNY010000875.1, on the reverse strand, counting down.
TAGGAATAGCCGTGTTCGCGTCCCCGCACATGGCGTGTGACGGTCAGTGGCCCTCCTTCGGGTTCCGGGGTAAACGAAGGTCGGTTTAAACGGAGTGAAGCGGTCTCGGTGAGAGCAAGCGAACGAGCTGGCAATTACTTTCCTGAGTCGCCCAAGAATATCCATGATCACAATCGCAGTGGACGCCATGGGGGGAGATCACGCGCCCCGCTCGGAAGTGCAGGGGAGTGTGCTGGCCGCGGAGGAATACGGCGTGCGCGTGCTGTTGGTAGGCCAGCCGAATGTGATACGGCCTGAACTGGCGAACCTGTCGAAGCCCACGTTGCCGATTGAGATTGTCCCGGCCACGGAAGTCATCACCATGGAAGACCATCCAGCGCAGGCCTTTCGGCGCAAGAAAGATAGTTCGGTGCACGTCGGCGCGCGGTTGGTGAAAGATGGCGAAGCGGATGCGTTCGTGAGTGCTGGGAATACGGGCGCGGTGATGACCACGGCGAAGTTCATTATGGGGACGCTGCCTTCAGTAGATCGAGTGGCGTTGGCTGCTCCTTTTCCGAATGCGCGTGGCGGCGTCTCAGTGCTGTTAGACGTGGGCGCCAATGTGGATTCGAAGCCAGAGCATCTTTTGCAATTCGGCGTGATGGGCGAAATTTATTACCGGTTGACGTTTGGCAGCCGCAAGCCGCGGGTTGGGTTGTTGTCTGTGGGAGAAGAAGAGATTAAAGGGAACGAACTGACCCGCGCAGTGTATGACCGGTTCAAGATTTTACCGGTGCACTTTGTGGGTAACGTGGAAGGCAACGATTTGTTTTCCGGCAAGGTCGACGTGATTGTTTGCGACGGCTTCGTTGGGAATATTGCGCTGAAGATTTGCGAAGGTCTGGCGATGGAGATCGTGAAGTTCATGCGCAAGACCTACAAGAGTTCATTGGCGTCGCAAGTGGGCTATTTGTTTTCTAAGGGAGCTTTCAAAGGGCTGAAGCAGACCATGGATTATTCGGAGTATGGCGGGGCTCCCCTGTTGGGGGTGCGTGGCGTGTGCGTTATCGGGCACGGGCGCTCCAATGCGAATGCAGTGAAGAACGCGATTCGAGTGGCGGCGGGACTGGCTCGCGCACGGGTGAATGAAAAAATCGAGCAGGAGCTCTCCCTGACACACGCCAAGGCGTGAGGTAAGGAGAGAGGGAGCGATTATGGGTAAAGTAGCGTTTTTATTTCCGGGACAAGCTTCACAATACCCGGGCATGGGCAAAGAGCTGGCGGATAGATATCCGGTAGCGCGAGCTGTTTTCGAGGAAGCAGACCAAGCGTTGGGCTTTGCCATTTCCAAGATTTGCTTTGAAGGCACCGAAGATGAATTGCGGCTTACGGCCAATACGCAGCCGGCAATTTTGACGGTTTCGGTGGCAGCTTATCGGGTGTTGGCTGACAAGGGCATCATGCCGGATTTTGTTGCCGGCCATAGTTTGGGCGAATACTCGGCGTTGGTGGCGGTTGGGGCGCTGAAGTTTGCGGATGCCGTGCGATTGGTACGCAAGCGGGGAACGTACATGCAAGAGGCTGTGCCCGTGGGCGTCGGCGGAATGGCCGCGATTATGGGACTTTCTCCCGCGGTGGTGCAGGACGTGTGCAAGCGCGCTGCGGAAAATGAAGTTTGCGCTCCGGCGAATCTTAATTCTCCGGAACAGACGGTGATTTCCGGTCACGCGAGTGCGGTAAAGAGGGCAGTGGAAATTGCTTCGCAGTCGGGAGCAAAGCGTGCGGTGGTGCTAGCGGTTTCTGCGCCGTTCCATTCGGCTTTGATGATGCCCGCGCAGGAAAAACTGGAAAAGGATTTGCGCGCCACGGCCATGAATTTCTTGCAGGTGCCGCTGGTGACGAATGTGGATGCGGATACGATTCGCAAGGGCGATGAGGCTCGCGAAGCGCTGATTCGTCAGGTTACGATGCCGGTTCGTTGGGAAGAGTCGATGCGCATGCTGCTGGATGAAGGCGTAAACACGTTTGTGGAAGTTGGGCCGGGTAAGGTCTTGACCGGGCTGATCCGTCAGATCGAACGCAGCGTGGCGACTTTGAATGTGGAAGATGAGAAGAGCCTGCTGGGTACGTTGGATAAGATTGCGGGAGCGAAGACTGACGCGGCTTAGTGTTGTAGCTCGGGGCTTCAGGTTTGAGGGTTTTCGAACTGATTTGCAATGGTGCTGTTACAGGTGGACAGCCTCACCCCTGAAGGGGTGAGCTACAGTGGCGGAAGCACGAATGTTCAGTTTAAAGGACAAGGTGGCGCTGGTAACGGGGGCGTCGCAGGGTATTGGACGCGAGACGGCTTTGGCGTTGGCGGAGGCTGGCGTGAAGGTGGCGGTTGCGGCGCGCAGTGAAGAGAAACTTGCGACGCTGGTGCAGGAAATTGCAGGGAAGGGTGGCGAAGCGTTCGCGGTGAAGATGGACGTCGCCGAGCCGGATCAGATTAAAGCTGGATTCAAGTCGGTCCTTGAGAAGTTTGGGAAGCTCGACATTCTTGTAAACAACGCGGCTATTACCCGCGATGGTCTGGCGATGCGGATGAAGACGGAAGATTGGGAAGCGGTGATTCGCACCAACTTAACCGGTGCACATCTATGCATCCAGCAGGCCTTGCCGGTGATGATGAAAGCGCGGGTCGGACGCATCATCAACATTTCGTCGGTGGTGGCGCAGAGTGGGAACGCCGGTCAGGCCAATTATGTTGCGGCGAAAGCGGGATTGGTGGGGCTGACGAAAGCGATCGCAATTGAGATCTCTTCGCGCAATATCACGGTGAACGCGGTCGCGCCCGGATTTATAGCTACTCCGATGACGGATGTGCTGTCCGACGCCGTGAAAGAAGAATTAAAAAAGCGCATCCCGTTGGGGCGAATGGGCAGCGGTCGGGATGTTGCCGCCGCGATCGTGTTTTTGGCCAGTGATGAAGCTGGCTACATTACTGGCCACGTTTTAGACGTGAATGGCGGGTTGTACTTGGCGTAGTGCTGCATGGCATGAAATACGAACAGCCACCTCCAATGTCACGGCAAGAATTGGAAGAGGCTTTTCGCAGTGGGAACGGTAGAAGAGTGCGAGACGCGCTAATAAGTGCGTCTTACACCGAAGAAGGCAGTTTGGTAGCAGACTGGTGTCTGAGTTTTGTTCATCACTCACATGCGCTGGCACGATCTGCAGCGGCGCTGGTGATAGGCCACGTTGCTATTAGCAATTGCCAGACGATCGATCTTCCGAAATGTCTTGATGCTGTTCGGTCATTGGCAGCAGATAGTCTCGAGGAAGTAAGGAACGATGCCAATGATGCGCTGGATGACATAGTCCACGCGATTCGCCTAAAAAGCGCGTCCTGAAGTTGACCTTGGGGGGGCAGGGTAAGTAGACTTGGCAGGTTACCTATGCAAGGGAAATGTGCAGTACGATAACGCACGATGTGGTTGTGTGGGGAAACAGTAGGAAGGAAGAGCGACAGCAGGTCGCGGAGGAATGGGAATGGCCAGCGTGGAAGAACGCGTAAAACAGATTATTGTCGAGCAACTCGGTGTGGATGAAGCCGAAGTCACACCAACCGCGTCGTTTGTGGACGACCTGGGCGCAGACTCGCTCGACCAAGTGGAATTGGTGATGGCCTTTGAAGAGGCCTTCGGCATCGAAGTGCCCGACGAAGACGCCGAAAAAATGACCACCGTGAAAGACGCCACCGATTACATTGAGAAACACGCCAAGGCCAAGTAAGCCGCAGGCTAATCCCCGCACGAAGGAGCAAGCAAGTTGACTCGCCGGGTTGTCGTTACGGGCGTTGGATTGGTCTGTGCGTTAGGCATCGGGACCGAGGAAAGCTGGAAAAACCTCGTCGCGGGCAAAAGCGGCATAGGCACGATTACGCATTTCGATACTGCGGATTTTGACTGCAAAATAGCGGGCGAAGTGAAAAACTTCGATCCCTTTCAGTGGATCGAAAAAAAAGAACTCAAGAAAATGGGCCGGTTCATCCAGGTTGCGCTGGCGGGCGCGGACTTTGCGGTGAAGATGTCGGGCTGGAAGCCGGAAGATTCGGACCTGGATGAAGTGGGCGTGTATGTGGCGTCGGGCATCGGCGGATTCGACATCATCGAGCGCGAGCACATCAAATTGATGCAGGGTGGTCCTGGCAAGATTTCGCCGTTCTTTATTCCTTCCGCCATCGTCAATTTGGCTTCGGGGCACATTTCCATTCGCTATGGGGCACGGGGACCGAATTCCGCAACAGCGACGGCGTGCTCGGCGTCGGCCCATGCTATTGGCGATTCCTTTAAAATTATTGAGCGTGGCGCTGCGGAAATGATGATTTGTGGCGGTACGGAAGCCACCATCACGCCGATGGGCATTGGCGGATTTGCTTCAATGCGCGCGTTGTCTACGCGAAATGATACGCCTGAAAAGGCCAGCCGGCCGTTTGATGCGGGTCGCGACGGCTTCGTGGTAGGTGAGGGCGCGGGAATCTTGATTCTCGAATCGCTCGAGCACGCCATTAAGCGCGACGCTCCGATCCTGGCCGAAATTGTCGGCTATGGAATGAGCGGAGACGCGTTCCATATTACGCAGCCTGCGGAAAATGGCGATGGTGCGTTTCGCGTGATGCGTGCGGCCTTGAAAGACGCGAAGCTTTCCGCTGACGACATCGGCTACGTTAACGCGCACGGAACTTCGACGCCGCTGGGCGATGCTATCGAAACGACGGCGATGAAGAGACTCTTTGGCGAGCGTGCTATCAACAAGAAACTGCCGGTGAGTTCCACCAAGTCGATGACCGGCCACTTGCTGGGTGGAGCTGGCGGATTGGAAGCAGGCATCAGCGTCCTTGCGCTGCGTGATCAGATTCTGCCGCCGACGATTAATCAGGAAACGCCGGATCCGCAATGCGATCTCGACTACGTGCCGAATGTCGCGCGGAAAACCACTGTGGAT
>JBAVNY010000874.1:0-2664 GCA_049691535.1 Candidatus Acidiferrum sp. | reverse complement strand
ATGAATTTTAACCTGCGCTAAATCGGGCTGGCTGCGTGCATTTTCAGCCATGAAGATCAGGAACTGCCGATGAGCCAGCCGGTCAGGAAAACCAAGACGCCGCCGATGATGACCTGGAAGGCGGCTTGTAGGAAAGGCGTGTCCATATAGCGATGGCGAATGTAACTTATAGCGCCCAATTCGAGAGCGACTACGAACACGGCGACGTACAAGGCGATGCGGAAATCGGCGATCAGGAAGGGAAGCGTGTGGCCGAGGCCACCGGCGGCGGTCATCAGGCCAGTTACAGTGCCGCGAATCCAAGGCGAGCCGCGGCCGGTAAGGGAACCATCGTCGGAGAGTGATTCGGCGAAGCCCATGGAAATGCCGGCACCGATGCTGGCGGCCATACCGACGAGAAACGCGTCCCAACTTTTGTGTGTGGCAAAAGCCGCGGCGAAAAGCGGAGCCAGCGTGGAGACGGAACCGTCCATCAAACCGGCGAGACCGGGCTGGACGAATTGAAGCATGAACAGGCGCTTGTGCGATTCGTCTTCGTCGGACTTGGCTTTTTCGGTGAGATGTTTTTCCTCGTATGAGCTAGCGGCCTTGGTATGTTTGCGTTCTTCATCGGCGAGATGATTCAGCAATTCGCGCATGGGCACGTCGGTGGTGAGGCTGGCGGCGCGCTGGTAGAAACGAGTCGCTTCCATTTCCATGACTTCGGCTTGGCGGCGCGCGACATTTACGCCGAGCGGACGGATCATCCAGACGGGACGACGGGCCAGGAAGCCGCGGACATCTTCGCGACGAATCGGGGAAATGTGATTGCCGAAGCGCTGCTGGTACATGACCAGCAAGCGATCGCGATGACCGGCTTCCTCGGTGCGCATTTCTTCAAACATTTCCGCGGTGGCGGGGTAGGAGTCGCGCAGGGCGTCGGCGAACTCGCCGTAGATGCGGCCGTCCTCTTCCTCGTTAGCGACCGCGAGGGCCAAGATTTCCTTTTCGGTTAAATCTTTGAATCGCTTGAGCATAGTCGCCTTGTCGAGGTTGGAGTTAAGGAAGAGAATCGCATAAAAGCGGAGGAGAAGTCACTGGCACAGATGAGATGCAGAAAAGTGTGGAAAAGGGGTAGATTGCCGGGATGGTACTTTCGTACTAAGATTTCAATCGGACGTCCCACTTTTCGCCGGGTACGGGTCCGCTATGGGTTTATCAGCGCGGTGCCGCTAACCTTTCTGTACAGCAGACACCCCTGGGAAGGCGGAACTTATTTTATGGCGTCCTCGATCGATATTATGGCCAAGCCGACAACACCGAGCAGCACGTCGCGGACATCGCCGGAGCGCCGAGCAGCGCGTCGCTGCAAGATCACGCAATTGATGCGTATTCGCCCGTCGGATCCGGAGCAGGAAAATTTTGAAGATATTCGCGGGACGATGAGCGTTTCGCGCACCGGCGTTTTCTTTCACTCCAGCGAACCGGGCTATCAAGTGGGAATGCGGCTGTTTGTGACTATGCCGTACTCGAAGGAACCGGCGTCGATGAGCCGGGAATATCTGGCCGAAGTGGTGCGGCGTGACCATCTGCCGAATGGGTTGTACGGAGTTGGGTTTAAGATTTTGATGGAGATGGGACTGCAGGGCGGCTACGGTTCGACGAACTGGTCGCAGCGGAAGTAGATTTCGCGACTCAGCATTTGGAGAATTTAAAGAGCGGAGGGCGATACGGCCAGCCGCTCTTTTTCGTTTTGCGGTGAAGTTTTACGCCAAACGGCGGTGCGCTCGTCCATCACTCACTTTAGAGGGCCAAACGAAGTCACGCTAACAGTGTTTCCCGCTTGTGCGATTTCGATGGAGAAGAAGCATTGGCCTTTCGGAGCTTGATTTGTCGCCGTGGCATAGGTGAACCTAAGAGTGGGATTCGTGTGACCATCTATGAATGTTTTGAAACCGGGCTGGATGCCTTTCAACTCACTGTCGAGAGGCCACCCGCAATATTGAGATAATTTTTCCACCTGCGACGCAAAGTCGGACCGATTAACCTCTTTTCTGAATTCGGATTCCATCTTGTCGAGAGCTGCATCGGCATGGTGAGCAATCATGTCTGACATGAATTCGTCGCTCAGTTTGCGAGCCGCTACGACGTCAACAGTTACTTGATGGCACCCAGTAAACACAAGGAGAGACGCAAGACAAAACAATATCGTCACTTTACGCATTTGGTCCGCTCACCTAGGATCTAAGGCTTCAACTGCCGGAATAAAGCCATCCTTAGACACTTCTCAGTCCGCTTAACTTCGAGCCAGTGTTGCGTCAACCCATTGAGACCACCAACTTTCTGTGGACGCAATGTGGTGCAGCCAAAGTCAGCTTTGGGCGGAGCTGGCTTGTCTGGCTGCTAGTTGGGCGCGGATGGATTTCATGCGTTCGCGGGTGGCTGCGGCGCGGGCGCGGCCGTTGGGAGTGGCGTCGATGAGCTTTTCGAGATTGGCAGCGAATTGTGGCCCGAAGCTTGCGCGGATTTCGGCAAGGAGCAATTCAATTTTCGCGAAGACGGTAATGTGTTCGCCATTGGTTTCGGTGAAGAGTTCCAAACGAATGGCGCCATCATTGAGGAGGGCGGCGGCCATGTCCCAGTAGGTTACAACCATACGCAGATGACCGCTATGTTCGCTAAACA
>JBAVNY010000873.1:0-2624 GCA_049691535.1 Candidatus Acidiferrum sp. | reverse complement strand
TCGTCGCCAGCCGCAGCTCCGGTGCACTCAATGCCGCGGGACTCGCCCTCTTGCTCGGCGGCGCCGCCGGAAATATCACCGACCGCATCATTCACGGCGCGGTCACCGATTTTCTCGAAGTCTGGGTGCGTTTCCTTCCCTGGCACATCTTCAATCCTTGGCCCACCTTCAATGTTGCTGACGCCGCCGTCACCGTAGGTGCCGTCCTCATCGTTTTTGATGTATTATTCGCCCAGCAACCTCGTCCAACGCCTTAGAAAAACGTTTATCTACGTTCAAGGAGGGAGCAGCCATGGCTCCTCGTTTGCCCGGTTTTTCGCGTCGCGATTTTATGGGCGGCCTGCTCGGTGCCGCCGCCATATCCACACTCCCTACTCATTTCCTCGGGGCCGCTCCACCATCTCCCAATGTTTTCGTTCCGTTTCAATTTCCCAAGAATTTTCTCTGGGGCGCGGCCACCGCTTCCTATCAAGTCGAAGGCGCCTGGAATGAAGATGGCAAAGGCGAATCCATCTGGGATCGCTTCTCGCACACCGTCGGTAAAGTGAAAGGCGGCGACACCGGCGACGTTGCCTGCGATTCCTATCACCGCTACAAGGAAGACATCGAACTCGCCAAGAAACTTAATCTCAAAAGTTATCGCATCTCCATATCCTGGCCGCGTATTCAGCCCAACGGCAGCGGCAAGCCCAATCAAAAAGGTTTGGACTACTACAAGCGCGTCACCGACACTCTGCACGCCGCCAATATTCGCCCGCTCGTCACTTTGTATCACTGGGATTTGCCTCAAGCCCTTCAAGACGCCGGTGGCTGGCCCAATCGTGATATCGTCGGCCGCTTCACCGAATATTCCGAAATCGTTACCCGCGCTCTAGGCGACCGCGTAAACCACTGGGCCATTTTCAACGAACCGTGGGTCTTCACATTCCTCGGCTACGCGCGTGGCGTTCACGCTCCCGCACTCAAAGATTTTCCCGCCTGTATGCGCGCCACCCACGTGGTCAACATCGCGCAAGGCCAGGCCTTCCGCGCCATCAAAGCCGTTAATTCCAAATTTGAAGTAGGCACCGCCTTCAGCATGTCCAATTGCGAACCTGCTACGTCCAGTCCCGAAGATAAAGCTGCCGCCGATCGCGCCCACGCCGTGGGCAACGTCTGGTTCGTCAATCCCGCCCTCAAGGGCGAATATCCCCAAGGATTCCCCGGCGAAAATCCCTACGACATGATGGGCGTCAAATCAGGCGACATGGAATTGGTCAAGGCGCCGCTGGATTTTCTCGGCATCAACTACTATCGCCGCCAGTTAGTCTCCGCCATTCCGCCAGGCACCGGCGAAGCCTCCGCAGGCGTATACACCTTCGATGCTACGCAGGGTCCGCTCACCGATTTCGCCTGGGAAGTGTGGCCCGACAGTTTCTACGAATTGCTGATGCGCATCAATTCCGAATACAAAAAGCCCGTGATGGAAATTACCGAAAACGGTGCTTCCTACGTCGACGATCCCGACGCCCACGGCATCGTCACTGACGATCGCAAAATTACCTACACCCGCGGTCATCTCAGCGCTCTGGGCCGCGCCATCAAAGATGGCGCCAACATTCGCGCCTATCACCACTGGAGCCTGCTCGACAATTTCGAATGGGCCGAAGGCTACACCCAGCGTTTCGGCCTAGTGTGGGTCGACTTCCGCGATCAGCGCCGCATCATCAAAAATTCCGGCCACTGGTACGCCAAACTAACCGCCAACGGCAACCTCACCTGAGCGCAAGCGCACCGGATCGCACCAGTCAGAAGGTCCGCGTTCTAGTCGGCCGCGCCACCCGATTGGTAGCGCCGCCTTCCAGCCGGCCCAAAATAAACGCCGCGTTATCGCGCCTGATTTTGCGCGAACCACGTAGGGGCACGATACATCGTGCCCCTCTTCGATTACATCAACTCTCAATCGTTTAGCAGCCCCGGCTCCCAGCTGCCCTGCCCCAACACAAAACTCCAACGCGAGTACCGATGTCATCCTGAGCAGCGCGCCTTCTGCGCTGCGAAGGATCTCAACGTAATCCTCATCTCGGCGCCAAAAATCGCCGGCCAAACGCTCCGTTCGCGTGCGCCCGCCCCAAACCCATTCGCCCCATTCGTTCCAAAACGGAACGTTTCACTCGTTCGAAACCGTCGGCACGCCGACATTGCATCCGCACTCCGCCAACTCCTTTTCCCCGCTTCGCTGCTACACTCTTGCTGTGGATTCCACCGTTTAAACCCAGGCGCAGGAATTTTCCGCTTCCCCCGAAGAAGCTGCCCAGCGTCTCGACGTCGTCATCGCCAAGCATTTCCTCGAGCTTTCCCGTACCCGCGTCCAGGAATTGATCGAAGGCGGCCTGGTGTTACTCAACGGCAAAGCCGCAACAAAAGGCTCCCAGAAGGTAAAAGCCGGCGACCTCGTCTCCGTTTCCCCGCAACCGCGCCCGCCGATGCGCGCCGAACCCGAATCCATTCCCCTCGACATTCTTTATGAAGACGACGACATAATCGCCATCAACAAAGCCGCGGGCATGACCGTTCACGCCGGCGCAGGAAACTTCAATGGCACACTCGTCAATGCGATCCTCGGACGCGGCCAGTCGCTCGCC
>JBAVNY010000872.1:0-7963 GCA_049691535.1 Candidatus Acidiferrum sp. | reverse complement strand
ATGATGATCCAAGCACGCTGGCTTCGCTGGCCCGAGCGTTTCGCCTGGCCGGGCATGAGGCGACGGTGTGTGACAATGCGGCTCGGGGCAGCGAACTGGCGCGTGCGGAACGCTTCGATTTGATTTTGTCGGATGTGGTGATGCCAGGGAAAACCGGGCTGGAGCTGCTGGAGGAGCTGAAGAAGGCGGGAGTGAAGACGCCGATCGTGTTGATCTCGGGGCAGGCGAATATTGAGATGGCGGTGAAGGCGACGCAGCTTGGGGCGCTGGATTTTCTGGAGAAGCCGCTGACCACGGACAAGCTGTTGGTGACGGTGGAAAATGCGCTGCGGCTGTCGCGTTTGCAGGAAGAAAACCGGGATTTACGGCAAAAGCTGGGGAAGCACGAACTGGTTGGTGCCGGACCGGCGATGAAGAAATTGCTGGCGCAGATTGAGCGAGTGGCGGCGAGCGAGACGCGAGTTTGCATTCTGGGGGAGACGGGGACGGGGAAGGAACTGGTGGCGCGGGCCATTCATGAGAAGTCGCCGCGACGTGAGAATGCGTTTGTCACGCTGAATTGTGCGGCGGTGCCTGCGGAATTGATTGAGTCGGAATTGTTTGGACATGAGAAGGGGTCGTTCACCGGAGCCGCGGGAAAACATATTGGGAAATTTGAGCAGGCCGAGGGCGGAACATTATTTCTGGATGAGATTGGCGATATGCCGGTAGCGATGCAGGCGAAACTGCTGCGCGTGCTGGAAGAAGGCGATGTGGAACGGGTCGGCGGGGATAAGCCGATCAAGGTGAATGTGCGAGTCATTGTGGCGACGCACCGCGACCTGGAAGAGTTGGTGAAGAAGAACGAGTTTCGGCGGGACTTGTTTCACCGGGTGTATGTGTTTCCGCTGGCGCTGCCTGCGTTGCGCGAGCGGTTGGAGGATTTTGCAGATCTGGTGGGACACTTTGCGCGGCAGGTAGCGGCACAGAATGGGTGGAAGGCGAAGATTTTTGGGGAAGAGGCGATTGCGGAATTGCGGCGATATTCCTGGCCCGGAAATGTGCGGGAATTGCGGAATATTGTGGAGCGATTGGTTTTGCTGGCTGGCGGCGAGACGGTGAGTGGAGAGGATGTGCGAATGGTGCTGCCTAGCGGACATGGCGCGTCGGGAGCGAGCGGTAGCTCATCTGGCGGAGAGGCAAGTTTCGGCAAGGGGACGTTGGTGGAACGCACGGAAGCGTTTGAGAGGGAAGTGCTGCTAGCGGAGATCCGGCGAAATAACTTTCATATGACGAATGTGGCGCGGACGTTGGGGCTGGAGCGCAGCCATTTGTATAAGAAGTGTCAGCAACTCGGGATCGATCTGCAGGAGTTGCGGAAGCCGGAGTAGGATTGTTGCCAGCGCGATAGATCGTTGTCTGCCCCATGTGAGTGCCGCACCTCCGGCCCTGGTACCTCTGAAGGTTCGGATTCGTAGCACAAAACGAGTTTGTGTGTTGTGCCATCGCGGTACCGTGTGAGTTGTTCGAACGTAAGAAGTTCACTCCTAAGCTAACTCCAAATATTCAGGTGTCCTTAATCCATTGATATGGCATGACTTGTGTGCAATATCGATTCGGCTTGACAAATTACATATTGCTATATACATTTTGCATATCGCAATATCTTGGAAGGAGGCCACTCAATGACATTAGGAGACAAGCTGCGGTCCTTGCGGAGTATTGAGGGGTCGTTGCGGGGCTTGGGGAGGCCGCTGACGCAGTCGGAAGTTGTCGCGATGATGAAGAAGGAAGTGGGCCGCGGGCTGAGCCAGGCGTACCTCTCGCAGATCGAGAGTGGAGCGCGGCCGCACATGACGAACACGTCGCGGGAATTGCTGGCGCGGTTTTTCAAGGTGTATCCGGGATTCCTGGTGGACGATCCGGAGGGGTACTCGCGCGAGTTGCAGTCGGAGTTGCGGATGGAAGATGCGACGGTGGACTCATGGCTGTATGCGGGAGCGGAGCAGTTTAAGGGCGATGCGGAGTTAGGGCAGGCGTTAAGGACGATCGCGGAAGTGCCGGATTCACGCGGTGCGTTGTTGCTGGTCGGGGAGATTTTGCGGACGCCGGGATTGGCGGAGCGATTGAGCGAGGTTTTGCGGCCGCAATTGACGGTGGAGATGGGGCAGTCGGCGGTGGGGCAGTCGGCGGTGGAGGCTGGAGATGGCGTGGACCTCAGGGGCTAAAGCCCCGAGGCGCGACGAGCTCTTCGGCACGACTAAAGTCGTGCCCTGACAGCGAAGTCAAAAGAGTCGGGCAGAAGAGTCGAGAGAACTGTCGAAGAGCAGAGTTTAGTAACAGAGTTCTGAGGCCAACGGAGATTGCAAAGCGCGACGGGGTGTCGCGAGGCGAGGTGGGTATGTCCTGGTCTGATATTTATCTGTTCTGTTTTCTGGTAGGGCTCGCGCTCAGCGTGCTGTCTTTTTTGGCTGGCGCGGTGCACCTGCACCTGCCGTTCAACTGGCACCTTCCATTTCATATTCACAGCGGACATGGCGGTGGCCATGGCGTGGGACATGCGGCGCACGGAGCGGGAGGCGGAGCTGCGGGAAGGAGCAGCGTACATCTGTCGTGGTTCAATGCGTCGTCGGTGCTGGCGTTTTTGGCATGGTTTGGCGGAATGGGCTACATCTTGACCACTCATTCAAATTTGATGGCGATCGCGATTCTGGCGCTGGCAGTTGCCGCTGGGGCTTTTGCTGCGTGGATCGTGTACCGGTTCATGTTCAAGCTGCTGCAGAGCGAAGGCGCGCAAATGAACGAGTGGGATTATCGCCATGAAGGCTCGGTGGGAAAAATCAGCATCGGAATTCCAGCGAATGGAACGGGCGAAGTGATTTTCGAACAGCATGGGATTCGGCGGAGTGTCGGAGCGCGTGGTGAGGACGGCGAATGCATCGAGAAGGGCAGCGAAGTGGTAATCAGCCGCTACGAAAAAGGTCTGGCGTATGTGAAGAAGTGGGATGACTTCACGGGCGGCAAAGTTTGAGGGACTGAGGTTGCAGCAACAGTTCCCAATGCGGTGAGCGGAGGATATATGGCAGAGCTTACATCAAGTGTATGGGTTTTGGCCGGCCTGGCCGTGGTCGCGGTAATTATGCTGATGGGCCTGGTGGCGAGGATGTATCGAAAAGCGGGGCCGCACGAGGCGTTGATTGTGTACGGCTTCCGCGGGACGAGGATCATCAAGGGCGGCGGAACGATCATTTTTCCAATGGTGGAGATGTGCAAGGAGCTGTCATTGGAACTGATGTCGTTCGACGTGGCGCCGCAGCAGAGTCTGTACACCAATCAGGGCGTTGCGGTTACGGTCGAAGCGGTCGCGCAGTTGAAGGTAAAGTCCGATCCGGTTTCGATTCGAACCGCGGCGGAGCAATTCCTGACGAAACGGCCGGAGCAGCGAGAAGGGCTGATCCGGTTGGTCATGGAAGGGCATCTGCGCGGCATCATCGGGCAACTCACGGTGGAACAAATCGTGAAGGAGCCGGAGATGGTGGGCGGACGGATGCGTTCGACGTGCGCGGACGACATGAGCAAGATGGGGCTCGAGGTAGTGAGCTTCACGATTAAGGAAGTTCGCGACAAGAACGAATACATCACCAATATGGGGCGACCGGACACGGCGCGAATCAAGCGCGATGCGGAAGTGGCCGCAGCAGAAGCCGATCGCGACATCGCCATCAAGCGAGCTGAAGCGAGCCGGGCATCGGCGATTGCCAAAGCACAAGCAGACCAGGAACGCGTGGCGGCAGAAACGGCTTCGATGGCGAAGCAGGCGGAAGCGCAGCGGGACCTGGACATCAAGAAGGCCAACTACCTGGAGATTTCGAAGAAGGCGCAAGCCCAGGCAGACAAGGCGTATGAAATCGAAACGAACCGCCAGCAGCAGACCGTGATTATGGAGCAAGTGCGCGTACAGCAAGTGGAACGCGAAGCGCAGGTGAAGGTGCAAGAAGCCGAAATTGCGCGCGTGGAACGCGAGCTGATCGCCACGGTGCTGAAGCAGGCGGAAGTGGAACGGCAGCGCATTGAAACGCTGGCGAACGCGCAACGCCAAAAGTTGATGTCGGAAGCCGAAGGACAAGCTGCGGCAATTCGCGCGCAGGGTGAAGCCGAGGCAGAGATCATCTTCAAGAAGGGCGAGGCGGAAGCCAAGGCGATGAACGTGAAGGCGGAAGCTTACCAGGAATATAACCAGGCGGCGGTGTTCGACAAGCTGATTACGGGAATGCCGGAAATCGTGCGGGCGTTGAGCGAACCGCTAAGCAAGGTGGACAAGGTCACGATCGTGTCGACGGGAAACGGCGATGCGGCCGGAGCGTACAAGCTGACCGGCGACGTGACGAAGATAGCCGCGCAGGTGCCGGCTTTGTTTGAGGCACTGAGCGGGATGCAGATGTCGGAGTTGCTGGGCAAGGTGCGACTGATCGGTGACAAGTCGGCGAAGCCGCTGCCGGTGCAGCCGGAGCTAGGTCATTCGTAAACGTGTTCCGCCGGAGCGGGCGAGAGCCTGCTCCGGCGCTTCGCTTCTTGGAGGGGGGCGACATGCACTTAACGATGCAGCAGAAGAAAGCGTTGTACTGGGGACTGGGGATCGTGATTGCGGCGGTACTGATGAGCATGGCGTGGGCACAGATTAACGTGACGTTGGCGCGGTGCTTCTCGGTGTTCTAGCTGGTGGGTGATTTGGCGGAACTAGTTGGTTGGGAATTCTTATAGTGAAGGGAGAATTACGATGGGACTTTTGGAACGCGTGAGTACTTTAATTCGGGCGAATTTGAACGACATGATCGACCGGGCAGAAGAGCCGGAGAAAATGATCAAGCAAGTGATTCTGGATATGGAAAATCAGTATTTGCAGGTGAAGACGCAGGTGGCGGTGTCGATTGCCGACCAGCACATCCTGGAGAAGAAGCAGAAAGAGCACGAAGACACGGCCAAGGACTGGATGCGCAAGGCGGAGCTTGCGGTGGATAGAGGGCAGGATGATCTTGCGCGCGCGGCGCTGGACCGTTATCAGACTGGGCAGCGATTGGGGCAGAGTTTTCAAGAGCAGGTGAACGATCAAAGGGCGCAGGTGGAGACGTTGAAGAATGCGTTGATGAAGCTGGAACAGAAGTTGGATGAGGCGAAGTCGAAGCGGGAAGTGTTGTTGGCTCGGCATCGCCGGAGCATCGCGCTCGATAAGGCCGCGAAGGCGCAGGTGGCGGTGGGAGACGGGTCGAAGAGCGCAGCGTTTGATCGGTTGAAGGATCGAGTGAATCATACCGAAGCAACGGCGGTAGCCGAAGTGGAGTTGCTTGGGGATGATGTGGCGGAGAAGTTGAACCGTTTGGATCGTGATACGGAAGTGGAACGGTTGCTGACGGATTTGAAGGGGCGGAGGAGTTTGCCAGAGAGAGTGGGGTAGAGCTGCGGAAGATTGACCCAAGAGCACAGCCAGGAATGACTGTGCTACAAGGCCCGGGGAAGTGTGTGGCTAGGAAATAATTGGATGGATCGGGTGGAGGAGAGAGAGTTATGAAGATGATGGCGATGCTGGTGTTTTTGTTGGTTGTGATGGCGATGTGGCCGCCTGCGGCGTTGGTTAGCGCGCCGCAGAAGCCGGAGGAACTGGCACAGAAATCCGGGGAGGTGTGGCTGGCGTTGGCGGATGCGGGGAAGTCCGCGGAAAGCTGGGATGAGGCCGCGACGTATTTCAAGCATGCGGTGACTAAAGAGAAGTGGATTGATGCGATGAAGTCGGTGCGGGCACCGCTGGGAGCGGTGAAGTCGAGGAAGCTGCAAAGCGCGAAATATACGACGACGTTGCCGGGAGCGCCGGACGGGGAGTATGTGGCGCTCAAGTACGATACGAGTTTTGAGAATAAGGAGTCGGCGGTGGAGACGATTACGATGACGTTGGATAAGGATGGGAAGTGGCGGGTGGTGGGGTATTACATACGGTAGGGATGCGAGTGATTTTGGTCGCGGATGATTTTGGAGGCGCCGGTTTTTTGACGAGGCAATTTGAGATTTTCGGTGGATAACCGACGGATGTTTCGCACCTACGGCGCTCGTCTCTCGGTCGTGCATTCCCAGCGCTTACGCGCTGGGCTAACTTATGTCGCGCCTCCGGCGCTGGTCTGGTGCCTGGATCGAACGAATTGAAGTAGGTCGATGTAATCCTCACAGCTTAATCAGAATCGAGCTATTTTGGCGCTGTCGAGTCTGGGCCGCGCTCTGCTCGCGTCGCCGCACTGAGAACTTTAATCTGATTCGCGTGAGTGCGGTGGGGCGTGGCAGAATAGCGGCAATGAATGATTGGGTTATGGCGGGGGCGGCGATTGCTGCGGGGGCGGCGGGGATTACGTTGTATGGCGGGGTGTATCCGGGTTCGCAAATTTTTGGACATACGACTTGCTTTACGTCGGGGCGGCGGAAGCTGGCGATTACCTTTGATGATGGGCCGAATCCGGCGATTACACCGAAGCTGTTGGAGCTGTTGGAGCGCTACAAGGCGAAGGCTACATTCTTTCCGGTGGGAAAATTTGTACGGGCCTGTCCGGAGTTGGTGAAGGAAACGGCGGCGCGCGGGCACTTGATCGGCAACCACACCGAAACGCATCCCTATCTAACATTTTGCGGGCCCGACGAGACTCGGGAGGAATTGCGGTTGTGCAACGAGGCGATTGCGGAGGTGTTGCTGGAGCGGCCGCGATGGTTTCGGCCACCGTTTGGGTTTCGCAATCCTTGGCTGGGAGAAATTGCGCAGCAGCAAGGACTGCGAACGGCGATGTGGAGTTTAATTCCCGGGGATTGGCGCGTGAAGCCGGCGGAGTGGCTGATCGGTCGAATGAATCCGATTGCGGCGCATGCGCAAGCAAATTTGGGTCAAGGGAAGAGCAATGCTGCAGCGGGAAACGCCGGCAAAGGCGACGTGCTGTGCTTGCATGATGGCGATTTCCGGGAGTTGAATGGGGACCGGATGCATACGTTAAAAGCGCTGGAATATTGGCTGCCGCGCTGGCGGGATTTGGGGCTTGAATTTGTTACAATGAGCGAAGGGTCGAGCGGTTGAGCCCAGACAATTATGGATGAACGCGCGTTTTACAACGAAAAAGAAGAGAGCCGTAAATCGAAACTGGTTTGCCCCAGTTGCCGCTTTGAATTTGAATTTCCAATTCGCTGGAAAGTTTGCCGGAAGAAGAAGGAATTGCCGCGTGGAATAGGCGAAGAAGACCGGCGGAAATTCGCGAAGGCGACGTCGTACATGGTGAGGCTGGACGATCTGGCGGCGTGTTACAAGTGCCGGAAACGGTTTGAAATTACCGGGCAATCGACGGTGTTGATTAACGATAATCTTGGCGACCCGAATGCGGACCCGGAAAATTTCGGAAACCGCTAAGGTTGAGTCAGAGCAAATCCTCTAAATTTCAGGATACATTTCAAAGAAGGCGTCGATGGATTGACGGAAGGCGCTTTCGATTTCTTCCTTGCTGCCTTCGATAAGGTGCATGGCGACGCGCGCCGTGCGGCCATTCTTCAGGACGACCGTGGCTTCTTTCACCTCCCCGAGTTCCTCGGTGGGCAACAGCCGCATACCGTAGACTAAAGCCAGTTTTGCCATAAAAATCTCCTAGTGGGACGGCGCTGGCAAGATCGGCCATTCCGTGACAGCCATTCCCGTGGGAAGCCAGAGTAGCGATGGCGCGGGACGGCGTCAAATCAGGGAGTGGTGGTTGAGGACGAAAGTCCACTATGATGAGAGGCATCCTGCGGCGGAGCACGGAGCATCCGACCAAGCAAACAGGAGGGTACTGTGAAGCCCGCGACTTTGAATCGAATGGTATTGGCGGCCGTTGCAGCTTTGACACTTCACGTCGGATCGTGGGCGGCGCAGGCTCCTGAAGGCCCCCAATCCGATGCGCCTCCGCCGGCCAGTAAACCCGCGCCGAAAACC
>JBAVNY010000871.1:0-7873 GCA_049691535.1 Candidatus Acidiferrum sp. | reverse complement strand
CTGCACACCTGGCTGCCCGATGCGCACGTCGAAGCGCCCACCGCCGGTTCCGTCATCCTCGCTGGCGTGCTCCTGAAAATGGGTACCTACGGCATGATTCGTTTCTGCTTGCCGCTGTTCCCCGAAGCATCTCATCGCGCTGCGCCTTACGTCGCCATACTCGCCATCATCGGCATCATCTACGGCGCCCTGGTCGCGCTGGTTCAACCCAATCTTAAAAAGCTGGTCGCCTATTCCTCCGTCAGCCACTTGGGCTTCGTCGTTCTTGGCATCTTTGCCTTCGAAAACATTTCCATGCAGGGCGCGGTTTATCAGATGCTCGCTCACGGTATCTCCACCGGTGCGCTCTTCTTGCTGGTCGGCATGCTTTACGATCGCCGCCACACTTTCGAAATCAGCGAATACGGCGGCTTGGCGACGCCCATGCCCAAGTTCGCCGCGTTCTTTCTCTTTGCCGTGCTCTCTTCCCTCGGCCTGCCGATGCTCAACGGTTTCGTCGGCGAATACCTGATTCTTCTCGGCACATATCTCGCGCACTGGACTTGGTCAGCCTGGGCCGCTACCGGCGTGATTCTTTCCGCCTGCTATCTCCTATGGTCCTACCAGCGTGTTTTCTTCGGCGAAGTCACACACCAGAAAAATCGCGAACTGCAAGACATCGACGCCCGGGAACGCTGGATTCTCGTGACCATGTCGGCGATCATGCTTTGGATGGGCATCAACTCCCCATTTTTCACCCGGCGCATTGAGGCATCCTCGCAATCCGTGCTGCAGCAAATGAATCGCAGCGCCGAGCATGAAGCCGCAATTCCCGCAGGCGCACCGCAGCCTGCCGCGCAAGCGCCGCCGCAATACTCCGTTAGAAGGGTGGTTTCCCAGTAATGAATCCCCCGCAGATGGCTGATCTTCTTCGCGTTCTGCCCGAGCTGGCCTGGTGCGGCTTCGGCGTGATTCTGATGCTGCTTCAGCCCTTCGTTAAGTTTCGCCAAGCCATCACCTTCATCGCCATGGTCGGCGCCGCGCTCGGCACGCTGCTCACTTTCTTCCGTATTCCTGGCCCCGGCTTCAGCGGCCTAATCCAAAGCGATGTCTACAGCTTGTTCTTCCACTGGCTCGTCGGCCTGGTTGCGTTCCTGGTCATCCTCGCTTCCGACTCATATCTCGAGCGTGAGAATCTCGACGCCGCGGAATTTTATGCGCTGATCCTATTCGCCACCGCCGGTATGGGCGTGCTTGCTTCCGCTCAGGAATTGCTCACCGCCTTCATCGGCCTCGAAATGTCTTCCATCTCCAGCTACATTCTTGCTGGCTATCGCCGCGACTCCATCAAGTCCACCGAAGCCGCCGTGAAATATTTTCTGCTCGGCTCGTTCGCCACCGCCTTTTTCCTCTACGGCATTGCGCTGGTCTACGGCGTAAGCGGCAGCACCAATCTGCAAGATCTGGCCAGCGCCAATCCTTCCAGCATGCTGTTGCGTCTCGGCCTCACGCTGATTCTCGTCGGCCTCTGCTTCAAGGTTGCCGCCGCGCCGTTCCAGATTTGGACTCCCGACGTTTACGAAGGCGCGCCCACGCCCGTCACCGCGCTGTTCGCCGCCGGCCCGAAAGCGGCCACGTTCGCGCTGCTGTTGCGCATCTTTACCACCATCGACGCCGCCACCAGTTACTGGTTCTGGGCTTTCTGGATTCTCGCGGCGTTCACCATGTTCGCCGGCAATCTTGGCGCTCTCGTTCAGACTAACGTGAAGCGCATGCTGGCTTACAGTTCCATCGCGCACGCCGGCTACACCCTGGTCGCCTTCGCCGCTGTTACCTCCATGAAGAACAGTCCCGATGGCGCCGCTGCGGCCTATGCCGCGATTCTTTTCTACCTGCTCGGCTACGCCCTGGTAAAAGTTGGCGCATTCACCATTCTTTCCGACCTCGGCGGCCGCGGTGAACGCTACCTCACTCTCGACGATTTCGCCGGCCTGGGCACACGCCAACCGTTCGCCGCAGCGGCCTTGAGTCTATTCCTCCTATCGTTGCTCGGCTTGCCCATCACCGCGGGTTTCTTCGGCAAGTTTTACGTCTTCAAAGCGGCCATCAACTCCAACCTCATTTGGCTCGCGGTCATCATGGCCATCAACAGTGTCATTGGCGCCTACTACTATTTGCGCGTCATCGTGGTCATGTACATGCGCGACCACAAAGGAACTGTGCCCGCCGACGCGCCCAGCTTGAGCCTGACCTCCGCGATGGTCGTCGCCGTCACCACCCTCGCTACTCTCTACTTGGGACTCTTCCCCAATCACGTTCTCGGCATCGTCCTGTCTCAGAACCTAATGCTCTCCGCAAGGTAGGGGCACGATATAGCGTGCCCCCGTCGAACTCCACCCCCGTGCATAACCGTGCGAAGGCCAAGCTTCTCGTCATAAGCCAGCACCTACGCTCCGTCCTGATCATCGATCCCGAAACGCTCGAAATCGAATCCACCGTCCCCACCTGCGGCGATCGTCCCCATGAAGCGGTCGTCTCCCCCGATGGCCGCCTCGCCTACATTCCCATTTACGGCGATGGCGGAGTCGGCACACCCGGCACCGACGGCCAAACCATCGAAATCCTCGACTTAACCACAGACACTGTCGTCGACGAGATCGACCTCAAACGCCCCTCCCGCCCGCACTGCATTCGCCTTGGCCCAGACGGCCTCCTCTATCTCACCAGCGAAGTCGCCCGCACCGTCGACATCATCGATCCCGCCAACCGCCAACTCATCGCCTCCATTCCCACCCAGCAAGACGAATCCCACATGTTCGTCCTCTCGCGCGACGGCAAACGCGCCTACACCTCCAACGTTTGCGCCGGCTCCATCACCGTCCTCGACCTGCAGAAACGCCAGCCCATCACGGTGATTCCCGTCGCCAAGTCCATCCAACGCATCGCCATCTCGACCGACGACTCCATGCTCTTCACCACCGACCAGCACGCTCCCCGCGTCGCCGTCATCGACGCCCACACCAACACCATCCGCGACTGGATCGCGATTCCTTCCATCGGCTACGCCACGCACACTGCCGCCGACGGTAAATCCCTGCTGGTCACGCTATTCCAGTCCAGCCAGATCGCCAAGGTCGATCTCGCCACCATGCAAGTCACCCACCTCATCGACGTGCCCGCCGGCCCCATCGGGGCACTCTTCGACCCAACGCGCCCCCGCGCATACATCACCTGTTTCTTCGACGGCAAAGTGGCCGTCCTCAATTGGCAGGAATTTAAGGTGGAAAAGTTAATCGATACAGAGACAGGCGCCGACGGCCTGGCTTGGGCGCCAGGAATTCAACCTTAACTAAATTTCTCAAAGCTAGTGCCGGTTCAGCGGATTCTCCGTATTCCGAATCCGCCACAACGTCAACGCGGTCAGCGTCCGTGCACAAATATCTTCCGCAGTGCCACTCGCCGCCACCGGAATTAATAAGCCCAGTCGTTTATAAAAATCAATCAGCGGCGCGGTGCTCCTGCTGTACGCTTCCAGCCGTATCTTGATGGACTCCGGCCGGTCATCATCCCGCTGGAACAGTGCGCCACCGCAACTGTCACAACTCCCAGCCGTCTTGGGTGGCCGCCCGGTTACGTGAAACACCGCTTTGCACTTCTCGCACGTTCGGCGCCCGCTCAGCCGCGTCACAATTTCCGGCAGCGCCAATTCGTAGTTGATCACCGCCGTCAGCGCAATCGCGTCCTTGTCCATTTGATGTCTCAAAGATTCAGCCTGCGCCAATGTTCGTGGGAAGCCGTCCAGAATGAACCCGCCGCCGCACCGCAAACACCCGCTCCGCTCCCGCACCATTTCCCACACCGTTGAATCGGGCACCAGCGCACCCCGCCGCATATGATCCAGCGCTTCGTTCATCGCCGGCGTCAGGTCGCATTCCGCCTGCTTCCCCGCCGCCCTGAATACGTCCCCCGTAGACAAGTGACACGCATTCAACCGCTGGTGCAGCAGGTCCGCTTGCGTACCCTTGCCCACTCCGGGCGCCCCCAGCAGCACCAGCCTCCAC
The DNA here is from genome assembly GCA_049691535.1 of Candidatus Acidiferrum sp. GTDB lineage: Bacteria > Acidobacteriota > Terriglobia > Acidiferrales > UBA7541 > Acidiferrum. The sequence goes on along the minus strand of JBAVNY010000871.1, from coordinate 3,833 downwards.
GGGGCAGGAGCCTGGCGAGGAGTCATATCGCACTTCGCCTGGGGCCCTTTCAGCCATGCCGCGCGTTCGTTAGGGGCAGCCACTCTCCCGGTCTAATCAATCGTCGCAAACCGCGCAGTGATTCGGGTCACACCACATCGCGCAGCCGCCACCGCCGCACCGTCTAATAAGACTCACACCGTACCAAACCCTGCGCTATTCCCTTCCGTCAACTCGTTTCCACCTACCGCGAGCCGTCCTTCACTTCCAGGGATACTCTCCACCGCCGTCGGCAACGGCACTTTGCAATGTATCTCCGTGCCCTGTTCCGCCTTCGACCTGATCTCGATCGTCCCGTGCACCAGCCCAATTCGTTCCCGCATGCTGATCAGTCCCAGGCTCCGGTGATTCCGCGCCGCCTCCGCATCAAAACCCACGCCCTCGTCGCGGATTCGCAACTCCACGCGGCTTGCTGTCCCGGTCAGCTCCACATGAAAACGCTCCGCCCGGCTGTGCTTCACTCCATTGCGTAGTGCCTCTTGCGCAATCCTGAACAAACAAATCGCAATTTCTCGCGGCAGCCCGCGCGGCATGGTCTTCTCCACAAACTGAATCTTCACCTTATGACTCGCCGCGATTTCCTTGCAAAGCCCCTGCACCGCCCCCTTCAATCCCAGCAAATCCAGCCGCGATGGATGCAATTCATGCGAAATGGCAATCACATCCTTGGAAATTTCCGACACTCGCTCCTGCAGCTTGTTCACGTCCTTGCGAACCGCCGCGACCGTCTTCGGAGGCGCATCGCCCAGCTGTTCCAACTCGATGGCCAGCAACGCCAGCCGCTGGCAAATGTTGTCGTGCAAGTCGCGCGCGATTCGCGTGCGTTCCTCCTCCTGCGCCTCGATCAACCACCCGCCTACGTTGGCCAGCGTTTTCTCCGCCTTCTTGCGATCGGTCAGATCCACAAAGCTGACCAGGCCCGTCTCTCCAAACGATGTGAAGTGAAACTCGATGTACTTCCGCGAGCCATCCTTGCAGCACACTTCCGCCTCCATCGGTGCAATTTCCGAACATGTTTCGATGGCCTCCGCCACCCGCGCTTGCCATTCTGCCTTCAGCGTTTGCCGGTACTCGGCATTCGGATAGGCCAACTCCCACCACTGCGCCACGTTCGGCACATCTTCCTTCGCATAGCCAAACAGCGCCGTAAATTTATCGTTGAGCAGTTCGTTCTGTTGTTCCAGTCCGTGCGTGACGATCATCGCCACCGGCGACCGCAACACAATTTCTTTGCTGTGCTCTTCGCTGGACTTCAGTTTCTCCTCGGCCGTCTTGCGTTCGGTGATGTCCGCCGTCATTCCCACCAGCCGGGTCATCTTTCCAGACTTGTCAAACGTCGCGCGGCCGCTCTCTTCCAGCCACAGCTGCGCACCGTCACTCCGCAAACGCCGGTACTCCGTGCGATAGGCTGGATTCTCTGGCGTCAACGAACGAACCACTTTCCACAACGCCGTTTTATCCTCGGGATGCACAGAACTGAAATAATCCGTGGCCACCGCAATGCCTGCGTCATTCGTTCCTAGGATGCCCTCGCATTCCGCCGAACGCCGCACCGAGTCGGTCTGCGGATCCCACTCCCACGCATACATCTTTCCAACCTCCGCCGCCACGCGGAGCCGCTCTTCGCTGTCGCGCAACCGCTTTTGCGCTTGCAGGATGTCGGTAACGTCGTGGCCCATGGCGCGCACGAACGGCACCGCCACACCTTCGGTCCGCAGGGTATTGGTGTATTCCCAGATGCGCAGTTCACCGCTCTTGCTGCGCAGTTTAACAAATCCGCGCACCGTGCCTTTTTCCTGGACTTGCGTCAGATAACCTTCCAGTTCGGGTTGAAATCTCGGGCTAAGAAACTCGCGCAGACTTCGCCGCACCAGTTCGTGCGGCTCGAAACCTAATATGCGCGCTGCCGCCAGGTTCACACTCAACAGCACGCCATTCAGGTCGTGCGTGGTGATCAGGTCGAAACTGTTCTCGACTAGGTCCCGGTAATGTTCTTCGTTCTCAAACAAGGCGAAAGCCCAGCTTTCTTGCAGCAATCGGCAACGGATAGCGCCGTTGATTTGCCCAAAAGTATAGCATTGGCCCTGCCGGCCTGATGAAACCTCCATAAGTTTTGTCTGCGGATTTGCTGGTGGGAGATTGCGAGGAGCACGGAGTCGTCAAAAAAAAACGGCCCGCACAATAAGTTCTGCACGGGCCGCCAAATTTCTAAAGCTAGAAACTCGTAGTTACACCTTTAACATGATGATCGCCAGCGTGAACAGCGCCAGCGTCTCGATAAACACCAGACCCAGAATCATCGATGCACGAATTGCGCCCGCTGCTCCCGGATTGCGCGCAATGCCTTCGCACGCCGCAGACGCCACTCGGCCCTGTCCGAATGCCGCGCCAAACGCCGCGATCGCCATGCCAAAGCCCGCAGCAATGGCCAGCAATCCCTTGCCACCTGCCGCCGAACCACCAGCATCCTGCGCAAACGCGGCCGGAGCGATGATCATCATCAACGCCGCGAACGCCACCATCAATACGACTGCCTTCTTCATACTGCCTCCTTGAAATTGCCGCCAGGAGGTGGTTCCCGGATTTACGCCCTACAACCGGTCTCACACTGGAGCGGCATTACGAAAATCAATATTTTTAATGCTCGTCGGCGGTCGCCAAGCCCAGATAAATCGAAGGTAACACCGTAAAAATATACGCCTGAATCACCGACACAAATATGTGCAGCCCGATGAACACGATTGGAAATACCGCTGGAAAAATGCCTATCGCGACTCCGAGAAACGGATTCTTCTTCCAAGCCCATTCCGCCGGGCCAAGCAGCAACGCCAGAAAAATCATGTAAATCAAGTCACTGGCAAAAATATTTGCCCAGAGACGAACCGTCAGTGACAGCAGGCGCGCCGTCGTGCTGATCAGTTCCACCGGCAGCAACAAGATCGCCAATGCCCAGTCGCCCACCTGCTTAGGCGAACCGGCAAAAGTCAGAATGTAGTGTCCCGGTCCATGATGGCGAATGCCCTGCCAGTTGAAATAAATAAACGTAAGAATCGCGCAGGCCAGCGGCACCACCGCATTACCAGTTGGCGAACTAAACGCCGGAAAAATACTCAGCAAATTGGCGAGCAGAATGAAAATGGAAACGGATCCGGTAAAGGCGATGAACTTGTCGCCTTCATGCCCCACATTTTCTTCCAGCAAATCCTTAATCCCGAATCCCATCGGATTGGTCAGCAGCAATTCTGCGGTCTGTTGCAGCGCCCCGGGGCGATCAACGGACAGCCGCGCTCGCAGAATCAGCGCGATCAGCGTGCCAACCACCAGCACGATTAGCGACATCACCACATATTCAGGAATCGGCGCATCGTAATCCGCAGGTTGAATTCGCAGCGCGTGCAGCAGAGACAGCGCCAACGGGCCAAACAAATGGTTGACCCAGTGCGTTATGCCGCTTAGTTTTTCTTCCATTCGTCAGTCCACGGGGTGAAAGATTTCAAACACACTCACTACCAGCGCAGCCGCTCCCAGAGCGAGCAAACCAACCACCATACTTAGAGCGGGAACGTTAAGATATTTAAAAATAACACACACCGCTAACCCTATCAACCCGTAGCGGATCGCCGCCATGAAGTACGTCCCCAGCGGCACCTGCGCGTTCTGCTGATTCGCCTGCGCCACCGACGCTTGCGTGAACGCATCCATTCCCTGCCTCAACCAGCGAAAATTAAACCACGCTAGAATCGCCCCAATCAGTATCCCGGTTCCCCACCGAAACATGTGCCAGTGCGCAAACG
>JBAVNY010000870.1:0-2562 GCA_049691535.1 Candidatus Acidiferrum sp. | reverse complement strand
GATCGGCTGCTTGGTTTTGGATGAGTGTGTCCGCCGCGCAGTCGGGCTCGCGTTCTCGCTCCTGCCTTAATTCGCGTGCCTTTTAGCGGCCATTCTCGGAGAATACTGACAGCGTTCGCTTGTTGCGAAGTAGAAACGCAAGTTCGTAGCCTGTCCATCAGGTTTCATGGCAGACGAGTCCAAGGCACCTCCATCGCCCGACAGTTCCAAGTCTGAGGCTGCTTCTCCCGCGCCGCCTGCCGTATCGCCACGCGCCGACGCTGCTGCAGCGCCGCCACCGGCAAAACCCACGCCGCCTGCCGCAAAGCCGCCGGTTGCGTTGCAAATTCCATTGGATGACGAACTGACACGCCGGTACCGAGAACGCTTTGGCGCGGCAATTCTAGACGCGCTGGAAGATCGCAAACAGCCCTACCTGGTGATTGATTCCAGCGAACTGCTGGCGATCGCGCGCTACTCTCGCGACGAAGAGAAACTCGATCTGCTGGAAGACTGGACGGCGGTGGATTGGCCGCGCCGCGAGAAGCGCTTCGATCTGGTGGCAATTCTTTATTCCTTTACACACAACACGCGGCTTCGACTGAAAATTCCCTTGGGAGTGACGGAGGAAGCGGCGAGCTTGACGGATGTTTGGCCCGCAGCCAACTGGCTGGAACGCGAAATGTTCGATCTGTTTGGAATTGTGTTTCGCGGGCATCCGGATTTGAAGCGGATTTTGTTGCCGGACGAGTGGCAGGGCCATCCGTTGCGCAAAGACTACGACATTCTGAAGCAGGACAAAGCGTGGGTACGGGAAAACCTCGGCATCGAGAGCGGACAGTAGGTCACAAGACAGTGGGAAGCATAGTGCACGAAGAGGCAACGCAAAAATCGAATACGCTGCTGGGCGCCGACGAGCTGGTCATTAATATGGGGCCGCAGCACCCGTCTACGCATGGAGTGCTGCGCGTAAAGCTGAAGCTGGATGGGGAACGGGTGATCGGGTCGGAATGTGTGATCGGGTATTTGCACCGCGGCGTGGAAAAAATTGCGGAGAATCGTACCTACCAGCAATTCGCGCCGTATGTAGACCGCATGGACTATGTGGCGGCGGTCAGCAATGGGCTGGGCTACTGCGAAGCGATTGAGAAATTGCTGAACACCGAAGCGCCGCTGCGCGCGCGCGTGATTCGCACAATTTTGACGGAATTGCAGCGGATTGCCAGTCACCTGCTTTGGCTGGGAACGCATGGATTGGATATTGGAGCGCTGACGCCGCTGTTTTATTGCATGCGTGAGCGCGAAGAGATCCTGAAAATTTTCGAAAAATATTGTGGAGCGCGGCTGACCACGCATGCGTTTCGCATTGGTGGATTGCAGTATGAAGCGTACGACACGTTTGAGAAAGATGTGGAGCGATTCTGCGCCGATTTCGATAAACGGATTGAAGAATACGAAACGCTGCTGACCGGCAACAGCATTTGGATCGGGCGCACCAGAAACGTTGGCAAACTTTCCGCGGAAGATGCGATTGCCCTGGGCGTTTCGGGGCCAGTGTTGCGGGCCAGTGGGGTGAAATGGGATTTGCGCAAGGCGATGCCGTACGCCGCGTACGATTTGTATAAGTTTGAAATTCCGGTGGGCACGCACGGCGATACGTATGACCGGTACATCGTGCGCATGGAAGAAATGCGGCAATCGCGGCTGATCTGTTTGCAGGCCATCGAGAATATTCCGAGCGGCCCGATCATGGCAAAAGTAGGCAAAGTGTTGAAGCCGGCGCCGGGCGAGGTTTATCACTCGATCGAAGCACCGAAGGGGATTCTTGGATATTACGTGGTGAGCGATGGCACGGTACAGCCATATCGCGTGCGCATCCGGCCGCCATCCTTTATCAATCTGCAGGCGTTCAGCAAGATGGTGGAGGGGCATCTGGTGGCTGACGTAGTGGCGATCATCGGAACATTGGACATTGTTCTCGGGGAGGTGGATCGCTAACGCCATGTCATCCGCCGCCCAGGGAATTTTGACGTTTCTGCAGACGTGGTGGGTGGAACTTGTCTGCGGGATTGTGATTGTTGCGGTGGTGCCGCTGATCGCGGGCTACGTGGTGTTAGTAGAACGCAAGTTGATGGCGGATATGCAGGCGCGATTGGGACCCATGCGTGTGGGACCGCACGGACTGCTGCAACCGATTGCCGATGCGTTCAAGCTGCTAATCAAAGAAGACATAATTCCCGACGATGCGGACAAAATTATTTTTTGGCTTGCGCCGATTATGTCGGTGTCCGCGGCAATGGTGTCGATGGGCGCGCTGGCGTTTGGGCCGAATTTTCAGGTGGCGCGCGACATTAATGTGGGAATTCTTTTTGTGTTGGGCGTTAGTTCGCTGGGATTGTTTGGGATTGTTCTGGGAGGTTGGGCTTCGAACAGCCACTACTCGTTGCTGGGAGCGCTGCGCAGTACGGCGCAACTGGTGAGTTACGAAACGGCGGCAGGGTTGGCGATTGTCAGCGGATTGCTGCTGGCTGGAACGTTAAGAATTCGCGCGATTGTCGAGGCACAGCAACATTTTGGAGTGTG
>JBAVNY010000869.1:0-2233 GCA_049691535.1 Candidatus Acidiferrum sp. | reverse complement strand
AGTCAGTATACTGGAAGGCTCGCCTGAAGTCGTCGAGAGCGGCAGTTGCGTAAAGAAAAATGTCGGCATGCCGACATTTCCAAATTAGCAGCGCACCGCGAGACAGCTCAAGCGTTTCTAGAAACCTCGAGGACGGAAGTAAGACATTTGAAGTTTTACTTGAATTGTACCTTGTGCCGCGAATGAGAGTTGAATTCCGTAGAACGGTTCGACTGGACCAATGTCAAGTTTAACTTTAAATGAGTTCCGCGTTCGGCTTGAGATCATCTGTGCCCAGGAGAGTGTGAGTAGCACCATATCGAGTTTTACCGTGAGAAAGACGAGGTTCACTTCGTAGCTCCTGTTTTGATCTAAGCGTGGACGGTGTTGATTCTTGCAGTTCGAGTTTAGGTTTAGCGGCAGCTTCCCCTGTGGAAATTGTCGGCATGCCGACCAAACAGCACTCCAAACCCAATTGAGTGCTGCTCCCCGGCATGTGTTCAATGGTGCAAACTAAGCGAGGCATAACGTGAAAAAGTGGGTCTATTTTTTCGGTGCAGGTAAAGCGGAAGGCGACGGCACGTGGCGCGACCTTCTGGGCGGCAAAGGCGCGGGCCTGGCCGAAATGACCAGAATCGGGCTGCCGGTTCCGGCCGGCTTCACCATCTCCACGGAAACGTGCGACTACTTCTACAAGAACGGCAAGAAATATCCCAGCGAACTGAAGAAGCAGGTGGTCGACAACGTCGCCAAGCTCCAAAAGGCCGCCGGCAAGAAGCTGGGTGATCCCAAGAATCCGCTGTTGGTCAGTGTGCGTTCCGGTTCCGCACGTTCCATGCCAGGCATGATGGAAACGATTCTGAATCTCGGCCTCAACGATAAGTCGGTGCAGGGCCTCGCGGGCGTCACCAAGAACGAGCGCTTCGCCTACGACGCGTATCGGCGCTTCGTGCAGATGTATTCCACGGTGGTGATGGGCATGTCCAAGGAAGATCTGGAGCACCGCCTGCGCTCCATGAAAGATCGCCTCGGCGTGAAGCTGGACACCGACGTTCCGGCCAGCGGCTGGAAAGAATTGGTGGGCGAATACAAAGCCTACTTCAAGGAGAAAGCGGGGAAGGCGTTTCCTGACGACCCGATGGAGCAACTGTGGGGAGCGATCGGCGCTGTATTTGGCTCCTGGAACGCGGAAAAAGCGGTCACCTATCGCCGCGTGGAGAAGATCACCGGCCTGCTCGGCACCGCCGTCAACGTGGTGCAGATGGTGTTCGGCAACACCGGCGACAATTCCGGCACCGGCGTCTGCTTCACGCGCGACCCGAGCTCCGGCGAAAAGATTTTCTATGGCGATTACTTGACCAATGCACAGGGCGAAGATGTGGTGGCCGGTATTCGCACTCCGGTCCATCTCACCGAACTCGAAAAGATCATGCCCAAGGCTTACGCGCAACTCGAAAAGGTTCGCGCCAAGCTGGAGAAGCATTACAAAGACATGCAGGACATGGAATTCACCATCGAAGAAGGGACCTTATATATGTTGCAGACGCGCACCGGGAAGCGCACTCCCGCCGCCGCGTTTCGCATCGCCATGGACATGGCCAACGAGAAGCTCATCACCAAGGAAGAAGCCATCCTTCGTGTGAAGCCCGAAGATATCGAGCGCCTCTTCTACCCGGTCATCGACGCCAAGGTTGACAAGAAATCTCTAGAGTCGAAGATTCTGGCGCACGGCATTGACGCTGTGCCCGGAGCCGCCGTAGGTAAAGTCTGTTTCACCGCAGCGGAAGCGGAAGAGTGGGCGGCCCGTGGCGAGAAAGTGATTCTCGTGCGCCGCGAAACCAGTCCCGAAGATGTGGGCGGCATGGCCGTGGCGCAAGGCATCCTCACCGCAACGGGCGGCAAGACCAGTCACGCAGCCGTCGTCGCGCGCGGTTGGGGCAAGTGCTGCATCGTCGGCGCGGAAACTCTGGAGATCGACTACAAAACCAAAACCATGAAAGCCAGCAAGAACGGCAAATTGATTAAGCAGGGCGATTGGCTCACCCTCGATGGCAGTCAGGGCATCGTCTACGCCGATCAGATGCCGCTGGTCAGTCCGGAATTTCCCAAGGCCTACCAGACGGTGATGAAGTGGGTCGATGAAATCCGCCAGTTGCGGGTACGCACCAACGCCGATACGCCGCAAGACGCTCGCAAAGCGCGGGAGTTTGGCGCAGAGGGAATTGGGCTGTGCCGCACCGAGCATATGTTCTTC
>JBAVNY010000868.1:0-1636 GCA_049691535.1 Candidatus Acidiferrum sp. | reverse complement strand
GGACTGGCCTAGCAGCGTCCAGACCTTCGCGGTGCTCTCTGGCAGAACTGGATGCGTCAGAGCGGTCACGACGCGCAAGACTTCCGCGGTGGTCCAAAGGATCGTGGCGCGACGTTGCTGATCGGCTTCGGAGTCGCCGAGTGCCCAAGGTTGTTCGGTGGTCAGGAATTTGTCTGTAGCTGCGATCACCGACCAGATTTCCTCGAGGGCTTTCGAAAAGCCGAGATTGTTGTATTGCTCCAAGACATCTCCAATGGCTTCTTGAGTTTGCTTGGCGAGCGCGTTGTCTTGCGGGTGGAGCGCACCTGGCTTGGGAATTTTTCCGGCGCAATCTTTCGCGATCATGGCGGCGGTGCGGCTGGCTAGATTGCCCAGACCGTTCGCGAGGTCGCTGTTGTAGCGCTGGACCAGCGAGTCGTAGCTGAAGTTACCATCCTGGCCGAAAACCGTTTCGCGCAGCAGGTAGTAACGCAGCGCGTCGAGGCCGAGGACATTGACGATGGGGCGCGGCTTCACGACGTTCCCGAGCGACTTGCTCATCTTGGCGCTGTCCATCAACAGCCAGCCGTGCGCCCAGATTTGTTTGGGGACCGGCAGGCCCGCAGCCATCAGGAGCGCGGGCCAGATGACCGCGTGGAAACGGATGATTTCCTTGCCAACCAGATGCAGGTCGGCAGGCCAGAAACCGCGGCGTTCGTATTCCGGGCCACCTACGGCGCTGAGGTAAGCGGTGAGGGCGTCGAACCAAACGTAGAAAACGTGGGGCTCTTCGCCAGGGACGGGAATGCCCCAGCGGACGGAGGTGCGCGTGATGCTGAGGTCGCGCAGACCGCCTTCGACGAAGGCTAATACTTCATTGCGGCGGGCTTCCGGTTGGATGAAGTTCGGATACTTTTTGTAGAAATCGAGCAGGACGTTTTGGAACGCGGACAGTTTGAAGAAGTAGTTTGCTTCCGTGACGGTTTCCGTCGGCCGGCCGCAGTCGGGGCAGGGTTCTCCAGGCTTCACGTCAACGTAGGAGTTGTCGTAAATGCAGTATTGGCCGCTGTAGTGACCCGGATAGATGTAGCCGTTTTCGCGGCAGAGTTTGAAAAGCCACTGTACCGTGCGCGCATGGCGGACTTCCGTGGTGCGGATGAATTCGTCGCCCTGAATGCCAAGTTCATCCCAGAGCGCTTTCCATTCGGCGGCCATTTTGGCTACGAATTCGGATTCAGGGACGCCCGCTTTCTTGGCGGAGCGCTCGACGTTGACGCCGTGTTCGTCGGTGCCGGTCGTCAGGATGACCTCGTAGCCCAGCATGCGCTTGTAGCGCCGAATGGCGTCGCACACGATCGTCGAGTACGTGTGGCCGATGTGCGGCAGGCCATTGGTGTAATAGATCGGCGTAGTCAGATAATATTTTGGTTTTGTTGGTGGCATTTTTTAAGCTTTGGCACCTTGCCAAGCGTCCTTCCCGCAACCCTCGCATAACCCTGTCATCCATCCTGTCATCCTGAGAGCATCCGACAAGGATGCTCGAAGGATCTCAACGCAAGCCACACCCACCAACCCTCCAAAGGCCGTTGTAAATGTCATTGGCCTCCTTGGTAGCGGCGGAGGGCTTCGTTGATCACCTGCTGGAGCGGGACGTTTT
>JBAVNY010000867.1:0-10653 GCA_049691535.1 Candidatus Acidiferrum sp. | reverse complement strand
GAAAGCACCGGTGCGGCCGCGTGTAGCAGGTGCCACTTCAAATAAATTTTCCAGTCGGGCAGCGAAGTCGCGGTCAACTGGCGATCCAATTCCTTAAAAAAGTCCGGCTGGCCAATATTCGCTTCGCTGACCGCGGGCGCGCCCACATTCTTGAGGTAGCCTTCCCAAGACCATGTCGGTGTCAGCGTTTTCATCTGCGCCAGCGTCATTTTGTTGTAATTCTTCTCGGGATCGCGCAGCTCCACGTTGGTTCGCGACGCTTTGGCCAGTGTCGTTTCTAGCGTCATCACCGTTTTCGCTTCGCTTGCCGCCTTGTCTGGCGCGTTGCCCGCTAGTTCAAACATTTTCGAAACGTGTTGGACGTAATCCTCGCGCAGCTTTTTCGACTTCTCATCATCACGCAAATAGTAATCGCGATCCGGCATGCCCAAGCCACCCTGGTCCGCTTCGGCGATCATGTGGGTGCTGTCTTTAAAATCCGGCGAAGATCCAAACTCAAAGCCCGAATTTATTTCCAGACGATGCGCGTTCGCAATGGCCGCCTGCAGGTCGTTGGTATTCTGGACGGCATCAATCTTGGCCAGTTCCGGCTTCAACGGCGTCAGTTTCGCTGCATCAATCGCCGATGTGTCCATGCACGTGGCATAAAAATCGCCAATCTTCTGCTCGTTGGAACCCGCCGCGGCGTGGGCCTTCGTCGAGCTATCCAGAATGGTGCGCATCGCTGTCAGATTCTTGTCGCGCAGCTCCGTGAACGTTCCCCAACTCGGATACTCCGGTGGAATCGGATTGCTCTTCATCCAGCCGCCCATGGCGTATTGATAAAAGTCATCGCAGGGCTTGCAGGTGGTATCGAGGTTTTTCATCGAAAAACCCCACGAGGCCGTGTCTCCCGCAGCTTTTGCCGTAAGACCCGCTGACAGAATTAACGCCACAGAAACGCCCAGCAAGAAGCAAAAACACAGCACCACACCGACACGGCGAAGATTCATATCCCACTCCTGTAAACAGGGAATTCAGTCATTAGCAGCAACAAAGTCTAGCAGAACAAAAGAAAATGTGTGGTCTCGTAGTGGCACAACATGTTGTGCCCCATCTCGGCAAGTTTTCCACCTTGGCGACGCAATTTCTATTCTGCCAACGCGCAATCCACGCGCTGCGCCTTAAGCACGTCCGTCAGCACTCGCGGTTCAATGCCCACCAAATACCCCCGCCGCCCACCATTGATATAAATCAGCGGCAACGCCAATACCGTCCGCTCCACAAAAATCGGCATCTCCTTCCGCAATCCAAAGGGCGACGTGCCACCCACCTGATACCCGCTGTGCCGTTGCGCCACTTCCGGTTTGCACGGTTCCACTTTCTTCGCGCCAATTTGCCGCGCCAGATTTTTCAGGCTGACTTGCCGGTCTCCGTGCATCAACACAATCAGCGGCTTGGCGTCCTGATCCTGCATCAGCAGCGTCTTCACCACTGCGTGCTCATCCACTCCCAACTTCTGAGCGGACACGGACGTTCCTCCATGCTCCACATATTCGTAAGGATGCTCGCTGAACGTTACGTTGTGTTCGCGAAGAAATGCCGTCGCCGGAGTTTCCGAGATGTGCTCCTTGCGCGTCATGATCAACTACTCGAATCTAGTAGAGCTATTTCGCTGTCGGCAAATTTGCTGCCTGATATTTGGCGATATCCACTTTTTGCCATTCGCCCTGCATGATGCCTTCACGAATTTGCGTGGGCGTTTTCCCCTTGCGGGTCTGCTCGTAGGAATAAAACGCTTCACGCTGGCAAATGTCGCAGCCTGTCCCGTGGTGGCTCACGAAGCAGTCCAGCAAACTGCCGTGTCCCTGGCTGCGGTCGCAGTGGCAGTAGCACGGCTGCTGGTACAGAACTTTCTTCACTCGTCCGGCTACCGTGTAGGAGTTGAAGATCAGCGGGTCGGTGAATTGCGAAGGATCCATCGTCGGCGGCAGCGCGTCTTTCGCCGGTTGCGCGTGGAATGCCGGAGTTGGCTCGTGCGCCGCCGCGTCGTGGTTCATTCCCGGCATTTGTTGCGCCTGCGAAGCCGCGAATTGCGGTAACAACACTATCGCCGCGCCAGTGAGCAGTAGTGCGCCGCAGGTTAGAAATTTCCCAAAACGTTTCATGCGAACCTCTCTCCGGCTGGGTGAATATCTTCTCACTTTAACGTGCTCTGCCGTCCAATTTCCAGTTGCGTGACCCATCCAGCACTGTCGTTTTCCCCGCTGCGACCGATCGCCCGCCGCCTGCCGATTCGATCGCTCCGCTCAGGGCAGATGCACCATCGCGATGCGCACCGGCTTGAGCCTGGTCATATCCAAAATATGTTCCCCATTCAAATTGTCGATCTCGCTGTTCACAATGAAATAAAAATCATCTCCGCGTAGCGCCCCGGTCGTCGGAGTCGCCAAACCATTCTCCAGCACCACCGCTTTCCCCACCCGAAGACCGTCCGGTGACAACCGGAACGTCGCAACCCGTGGCGTGCCAATTCCGTTTTGTACCGCCACCAGGCTCCCTTTATGCCAGTACAAGCCATCAATCCCGGCCAAGGTGTTATGCGGACCCGGATCCACCTCTGCGCTTTCTCCGCTTTGCAAATCAATTCGCATCACCCCAAGCTGGTCCGCCACATACATGAACTTCTCATCGTCGGTGACCGCGATGCCGTTTGGAAATAACACCTGCCGCGTCAAACGCACCGCCGTAAACGTGCTCGATTTCCCCTCGAACCGATAAACGCGATTCGCCAACGTATCCGTCAACAAAACGCTTCCATTCCGCAACACCACCAAATCGTTGAAGTCGTGTTTCCCCTCGTCCGTCGCCGGGTAGCGTCCCAACAGCACGCCCGCTCGATCAAAATGTAAAAGCTCCGATTTTCCCAAATCATCACGCGACGAAGCGCTCCAGATTGTTTGGTCGCTCGGATCAATCCGGATTCCTTGCACTGGCAGTAAGTTGTAGCGGTCCGCAGCGACGAAATCCTCCACCTTCCCGTCACGCGAGATCTTCACGATTTTCCGGTGATACATGCTGCTGAGATACAGCGAATCGTTTCCGGGGTCGTACGCCAGCCCTTCCGGAAATAAATCCTTCTCTGTGGTGGTGAACGCCGCGCGCGACTCTCTGACCGCGGGAAAATCCTTGTGCACTTGGTCCAACAGTGGCTTCAATTCGCTCGACGTCCGCAACCCTGCGAGCGCATTCTCATTGGTAGGATCGAAGCCCTCCCGCAACGCAATACACTCCTTCAGTTGTTGGATAGCCGGAAGCGTTTCGTGCAGCAATGCATGCGAGACCGCTAGAAAATATAAAATTGCCCCGCGATCGTGAGTTTTGCTAATCAGGCTTTCGGCAATCGCCATTTGCGCGCGGATTTCCGCTGCGTCGGCAGGTTCGGCTGGAGCACCGCGCATTTCGTCGGGCTCTTGCCCAGCGATCGTCGCGGCTGCCAAAAGCGTCACCGCCAACGCAAAACCCAACAATCTTAATTTTCGAGTGATCGATGTTGCGGCGAGAACAAGGTTCTTCATGCTTCCGCGCGCCGCACCTGAGCCCGCTCAGATTTATTCCAAGCCTTCAATGCGGCTGCATCCACACAGCCAATGGCCATATCGGCACCCGCAGCTTCCGGTTTGCGCCAGCGCCACACCGCGGCTCCGTGCAGCTCCGCCTCCCGGCAAGCATCCAACGCCGAATTCAGCGAATATCCCGCACTCGCGGGGTCAGAAGCCGGCAATTCTCCCACCCACAGCGGCTTATCCAGCTTGGCGATCGTCGCCAGTTGCTCACCGATGTCTCCACCATCTTTCTCCGAGCCGGGATAAAAGTGCGCCTGGTAAAAATCCAGCCCCACCTCGCGCCACGCTGGCGTCCATAGCAATCGCGCAGAACCCAGTGTTACCGGCACATTGCCAAATTCATGTACGGCTCGCGCAATTTCCGTGGCGAATGCACGAAAATCCGCGATATGCATTTTCGCTTCAGGTATTGGATGAAATTCGCGTATGGCCCACTCCGGCTCGTTGGCAATTTCCCACGCAAAAAGCCCCGGATGCCCACGAAAGTCTTGAAAAACGGGCAGTAGCACGTTCTCGAGAAAAGCTTCGCGGCCCGCTGCAAACTGCAGCACCCTGTGGTTATCCGGCTCGCTGTCGTGCGCGCCACGATCTTGCAGCCACAAATAATCAATCAACGAAAAGCAAATTTTCAATTCGCACTGCGCCGCCACTTCCAGCGCCGCCGCTAGATCTGGAATTAGGAAGGAATCGGGCCGCTGTGGAATTCCAGCTTTGCAAAGAAATCCGGCGCGTCCATCACCAAACACAAACCACCGCACCACCGTCGCGCCACAATCGCGAATCCGCGCGAAATCATCGGCCACAATCTGTCGAGCAGCGGGAATGCTGACGCCGGTATGCTCCGTCGCCGTCTGCCCAAAATCCTGCCCGTAATGAATCCAGGGATAATTTACGCCAAGTGCAAATGGACTTGCAGTGGTGGGCAACATCGCAGCCTCCACAATTTACAGCTCAGTGTGCGGCAGCGGGCTGGTAGGGATAAGCGGCCGACGCGGTGCGCTCTGCCAAATGCTTTTCGCGCAAATGGCGCTTCACGCGAGTGCCCCAACCCTTTACGAACGTGTAATTCAGAGCCCCGCCAATCGCCGAACTGGCCAGCGGCACCAGCCGCCCCACCCATTTTTCGGCGCTTTCTTCCCCAATGCGAAGCGCCAGTCGTCCTGCCAGCCGGGGCGCCAGCCGTTCCACCATTTGCTTTTCGGCCAAATCTTTGGTCATGTCAATGCCAGCAGCACCGGCCGCTGCCATCCACAATTGCAATCGCCGCTCGCCCTTCTCCTCGAATCCATAAAGAAGACAAAGTCGTTGAATCAACCGCAGCGTAATCACCGTCAGCAGGCTGGCATCCGGCAAAATCGTAATCACCCCGCCCAATCCAAATCCGGCTCCTTGCGCCGCCGCCAGTCGTTGCGCGTCATGGATCAGTCGCGTTGCGATCGCATCCAGCTTCTCAATGGGCACATCGCGCATGCGACCGAAATGCGGAATCCACAAGCCGTGCTTCTCGGAAAGATACGTGCGGAAGTCATCTGGATCAATTTCCACGGTGCGCAACCCGCGCAGCACGCCGAACCGCAGAAACTTGCCCACCGTCCGCCTGGCGACCGATTTGGGTAACCTAGCCATAGCCTTAAGCATCCTATGGCGATTAGAACCGGTCAAGATGAGTTACGTTGTATAGCCCGGTCTTCCGTGCGGTAGTGACCTCCAAGCCGCATCAGGACTGATGTCCTACTTGACGCGGATAAAGTTTTCGGTAAACTGCCAATTTCGCTATGGCTACGATAGTCCAATTCATGCCGGCAGAGGTGATTGCGGATCTCGAATTTCCGCAGCGTGAAGCCGCGTTCTTCTACGGCCTGTTCCTGCGCGGCCATTCGCCTGAGGCATTGCGCCGCGATATAGAGGTTCCGCCTGCGGTTTTGGCCAAGTGGCATCGTGAAGCCGAACGCGAGCCCCAACTCCGCGATATCTTTTCCCGCATGGTGGAATACCGCCGCCACGTGTTAGCCATCTTCGACACCTTAGTTGGCTCCGAAGGGCAAAACCGCAGAGTTCAGTAAGCTTCGATAAGTGGTGTCGCCTCTCGCCTGACTCTCTTCTCTCGAGTCCTGCAATTCCGAGCCCGCAACTCCATTTCTCAGGCAACGTTCGAACTCGTTTTTCACGTCTAACCGACCAGCGGCGGTAAGTGCCCTGCTACGGCAGGATTCCGGAATTGACGGGGTGGGTGCGCCGGATTAGAATCCATACGTCGTAAAGGTGTCTCCATGCCCATGATTTCTCGAGCTTTTCCAGCTTTTTTTGCGGCGCTGACCTTGTTCTCGCTGCCGGTCCTTGCCCAGCAAGCCCCTCCTCCCCCTGCGCCCGATTCCGGCACGCAGCAGCCTCCTCCGCAAAATCAAAAGCTCACCAAAGAACAGAAGCAGAAGATGCGTAGGACCCTTAAGGAACTCGATTCTCCCTACCGTACTTGGCTCAACGAAGACGTCACCTACATCATTTCTCCCGAGGAACGAAGCGCCTTCTTGCAGCTTGAAACCAACGAAGAACGCGAACAGTTCATCGAGCAGTTCTGGCTGCGCCGCAGCAGCAATCCCGATCTTCCCGATAACGACTTTAAAGAAGAGCATTATCGCCGTATCGCCTATGCCAACGAGCACTTCGCTTCCGGCATACCTGGCTGGAAAACCGATCGCGGCCGTATCTACATTATTTGGGGCAAGCCCGACGAGATCGAATCCCATCCTACCGGGGGCACCTATGACCGTCCGATGGAAGAAGGTGGCGGCTCCACAACCACCTATCCTTGGGAAACTTGGCGCTACCGCTACCTGGAAGGCATCCAAGAGAACGTAATTCTGGAGTTCGTCGATCCCAGCGGTTCGGGTGAATACCACCTGACCATGGACCCTTCTGAAAAAGACGCGTTGCTTCACGTGCCTGGCGCCGGTTTGAGCATGCTGGAATCCATGGGTATGGCTTCGAAGACCGACCGCTTCACCCGTTCGGACGGCACCAACCTGCCGACTGCCATGGGCGGACAGCCGGCCAGCATGAACGAATTCACGCGCCTCGAGCTCTACTCCAAGGTGCAGCGTCCGCCCGACGTGAAGTATAAAGATTTGGAAGCCCTGGTCACGTCGCGCATGGTGCGCGATCAGGTGCACTTCACCTATCGCACCGACTTCTTGAAGGTCACCAGCGACACTGTTCTCGTCCCTATCAGCGTTCAGATTCCCAACGATCAGCTCACCTTCAAGGGCAAAGACGGCGTGCAATCTGCATCGCTGAACATCTTTGGCCGCGTAACCACTCTGACTGGCCGCGTCGTGCAGACCTTCGAAGACCCAGTTGCCAAGGATTTCCCCGACACGCTTTTTCAGATGGCGCGCAAACAGTCTTCTCTTTACCAGAAGGCCTTGCCGCTGCGCCCCGGCCTGTACCGTCTTGATATCGTGATTAAAGATGTGGAGAGCGGCAACGTGGGCGCCATCAATACCAGGCTTGCGGTGCCCCGCTACGACGAGGATAAGTTGGAAGCCAGTTCCTTGATTCTCGCCGACCAGATCGAACACGTGCCTGCCAAGCAGATTGGCACCGGCCAATTCGTCCTTGGGTCTTCGAAAGTGCGTCCGCGGTTACTGGCGGACTTCACCACGGCAGACAAGCTCGGCATCTACTTGCAGGTCTACAACCTCAAGCCCGACGACAAGACCCACAAGTCCGACGCCACCTTCGTCTACACCGTCAAGAAGGGCGACAAGCAGATCATGCAATTTAAGGAAACCACCGCCGAGATGAAGCAGACCGGCGATCAGGTCACCATCGAACGCCTTTTGCCTCTAGCTACTCTTGAACCGGGGAAGTATACTCTCGAGGTTAGCGCCACGGACATCTTGTCCAAGGCCACCATATCCCGGTCGGCCGATTTTTCGATTAAGACTGCGGCAGAACAGAAATCAGCCGCAGCTATTGCTACTCCGGGGAGGTAAGCGAGCGTGAAGCACGGCGGCATTTTGTGCTTCGGATTTTTGTTCGCTACCAGTCTGGTCGTTCTTACCACTTCTGCGCCCGCCGCGGCTCAATCTCAGCAAAAAAATACTTCCGGCATTCTCTCTGGACTGGTTCGCGATAGCGCGGGCATTCCGCAGCTCGGCGCCACCGTCGAAGTTTCTTCGGAAACTCCGGGCCTGCTGATCGCTCATCAATTCCTCACCAACACGCAGGGTCTCTTCCGCGGCGATAAGTTGCAGCCCGGTTTGTACACGGTGCAAGTGACGTTGGCTGGATTCCTTCCCACCGTTGAACGCCACATACGCATCTCTTCGAACCTCACCACTGTAGTTCGAATTCAGATGGAATCGGTGTTTGCTTCCCTCGAACAGTTGCGCCGCCCGCCCACCGCGGGCACGGCTGAGCCTGACGACTGGAAGTGGGTGCTGCGCTCCGGCTCTGGCTTGCGCCCGGTTCTTCAGTGGCACGAAGACGAAACCGACACCGCTTCATCCTTGGTTATCGACACTCCAAACCCGCGTCCACTCGGCAGACTCGAGTTGACCGACGGCGCGCGTCGTCCGGGCTCGGTCTCGAATATAGGCAGCGCGCCAGCTACCGCCTTTGCCTACGACCTGCGCATCGATCATTCGAATCATCTCGTTTTTGCTGGGCAAATGAGCTACGACGGCGACAGTCCTGCCGGCGGTCTCGCCGCCACTTGGTTGCCAACCGGTTCACTCGAAAATGGACCGAGAAGCACCATCGTCCTCCGCGAAGCGAAGATCAGTCCCAATGGCATGGTGTTTCGCGGCGTGCGCCTTGATCAGGAAGGGACGCTTACCTTTGGCAATCGTTCCTTGCTCCATGTTGGTGGCGAATACATTTTGCTTGGCGCGCGTTCTTCCGCCTGGAGCCTTCGCCCGCGGTTGAAGCTGGAAAATAAGCTCAGCCAAAATTGGTATCTGGACGTGATCTACGCGTCCCTGCCTATTGGCGCCACCATGGACGACGTCCTCACTGCCGATCAGTCTGGTTTCGCCACTCCCAGCGTGCTTAGCAATGCACTGGATCAACTCGACGATTTTCCCGCCTTGCTGTGGCATGCCGGAAAGCCCGTATTGGAAAATGGCCGGCACGAAGAAATTGCTGTCGAGCGCCGCCTCGGTTCGCGCGGCCTGGTGCAGTTCGCCACCTTCCACGACGACAGCACTCACGTCGCGCTCTTTGGGCGCGGCACCGATCTGCCCATCGGTGGCGAATATTTTCCCGACATGTACACCAATGGTTTTGCGTTTGATGGTGGGGTATTGAGCGATTGGGGCGCCCGCGCCGCACTTCGCGAGAAAATTGGCGACGATCTGGAACTCACCGCGATTTACGCCTTCTCTGGCGCTCTTGTTCCCACCGCCAATCTCACCGAAAGCGCGTTGCGTGACGCGTTGCAGTCCGCGGGCCGTCAATCCATTGCCGCCAGCGTCGCCACCAAGCTTCCGAAGGTAAAAACCAGAGTCACCGTTGGCTATAAGTGGGTGGACGGCACCACCCTGTCGCGCGTCGATCCCTATGGCGAAAGCGCTTTCGCCATGAACCCCTTCCTCCACGTCGCGGTTCGCCAGGCACTGCCCAGATTTGCTCTCGGCCATTGGGAAGCCAACGCCGAATGCGACAATCTTCTTGCCCAAGGCTACGTGCCCATGAGCACCCGGGATGGCCAAGTCTACCTGGTGCCCTCCTTCCGCAGCTTCCGGGGTGGGTTGAGTCTGCAATTCTAGAGTGTAAAGTGCTTCTGGAAAGCTGTAGTTTACCTACCAGAAACTGGAAGTAGTGTCCGCCCCATTTACTTGACCGTTCTATTGTCATGATTCGTCTAGGCTTAAGGCGCCAGGACATCTACTAAAGATTGGAAGGGTAGTTGCTGCACCTTACTCAAAGGAATGGGACTGTCCCAACCACGTTCATGAAGGAGACTCTGCGGGTCAGTGTAGGAGCGGTGGTACTGGCGCTGGCGACGCTGGCGGCGGTCACCTTTGCTTGGCTGAATTTCGGCCAACGCTCCCGCTTTGACTTGGTAGATGACGGCGTGGCGTGGTCTGACAATGCCAATGGCATTGAAGCCTGGAAAGTCGCCCCTGATTCTCCCGCCTATGCTGCCGGTATCCACGCGGGCGACATCCTCATCGCTATCAACGATGTTCCCGTGCCAAGCGCGGCTAATGTCGCTCGGCGTCTGTATCGTGCCGGTCTGTGGACCCAGCTTCGCTACAAGCTTTCGCGCAATGGCGAAGAGTTCGAAACTCGCCTGATCACCACCCCACCGCACAAGCCTGTCACTGTCGAGATGTACCTGCGCGTAGTCGGTTTGCTCTATCTGTTCATTGGGCTGTTCATCTTTATTCGCCGGTGGAACGCGCCACGCGCCGTGCACTTTTACGTCTTCTGCCTGGTCTCCTTCATCCTCTATTCGTTTCACTACAGCGGCAAGCTCGACACTTTCGATTTGGAAGTTTACTGGTGCAGCGTTGTGGCCCGATTGCTGGCTCCCGCGCTGCTTCTGCACTTCGCGCTGGTCTTCCCAGAGCGCACCGAGTCTGCTCGTAAGTCGCTACTGAAATTCGCAGCGGTCTACGCGCCCGCGTTCGCATTGCTTCTCGTGCATGTGCTCGTAGCGATTAACGCCTTAGGTTTCGTGCCCACCACCCGCTCGCGTGTTGCTCTTGACCAGTTGGAACTTGGCTGCCTTGGCGCTTATTTCCTGGCCGCCGGCATCACTTTTTATCTCAGCTATCGCCGCACACGTTCCGGTGTATTGCGCCAGCAGTTGAAATGGCTCACCGGTGGAACACTCGCGGGCAGTTTGCCGTTCGCTGTTTTTTACGTTCTGCCGTACATCTTCGACGCTGCCTCGCAAGCCTGGATGCAATTTTCCTCGCTTAGCCTGGTGCTCATTCCTCTTTGCTTCGGCTACGCCATCATCCGCTATCGCTTGATGGACGTAGACATCATCTTCAAGCGCGGCCTCGCTTATACCGCTGCCACTGCGGCCGTTGCC
>JBAVNY010000866.1:0-1810 GCA_049691535.1 Candidatus Acidiferrum sp. | reverse complement strand
GGGTAAAGATCGAAGTGATCGGCGATCAGGCCACGCTTTACCCGGATGTTCAAGCGACCCTGGAAGCCACTCGCATTTTGGTAAAGGAGGGCTTCACCGTTCTTCCCTATACCACTGACGATATTGTATTTGCTAAACGATTGGTGGACGCTGGCGCGAGCGCCGTCATGCCTTTGGGAGCGCCCATCGGTAGCGGACTCGGCATTCAGAACGCCGCGAATATCCGGATTTTGCGGGAAATGATCACTGGGGTCCCGTTAATTCTGGATGCAGGAGTTGGAACCGCATCCGACGCCGCGATCGCCATGGAGCTGGGAGTTGACGCGGTGCTTATGAATACCGGCATCGCCGCTGCTCGAGAGCCTGTCTTGATGGCGGAGGCAATGAAAAATGCCGTTCTGGCCGGACGTTCCGCTTTTCTTGCCGGCCGCATGGAAAAGAAACTTTACGCAACCGCAAGTTCTCCCGTGGAAAATGTTGTGCGGTAACGCTCCCGTCAAAAAAGTGGGCGGCCGTCATGGGCCGCCCATCCTTGCACCGCGCGGAATTCAAATCACTGCATCTGCATCTTGTCGTCGCTCATCGCAGGTGCTTTCGACATCTTGGCGCTCTCCACGTGAATCGAGTCGCCGGTCACTTCGCCGGTCACGGCAACGTGATGTCCTTCATGTCCTTTCAACGAGTCCGGATTGTCCACGGTAAGAACTTTCTGGTCGCCGTCGGTAACCACAACCATTTTCGCGCCCGCAGCCAGGCACTTTTTGGTGCAGGCTTCACTCCCCGCCTTGGCACCCTTGACGCCGCATTTCGAATCGGCGACCCATCCCTTTACCGTTGTGGTCTGGTCGGCGGCGGCCGAAACACCAATGATCATGAAACACAACAGCGAGAGTGCAGCACACGCAAGCAATGTCTTTTTCATACGAAACTTCTCCTCTTGGCGGCGCAAAGCCGCAGGGTTTTGGTCAGCGTTTTTCCGCTACCGTCTATCTCACTGAGGCGATGATCTCATCGCAGGAAACAACGAGCGCATGTTACCACAAAAGAGGTGGGAATATTGTCAACGGTGAAGCGTCATTTCTGGGCGGAATCGGTTCGTGGCGTCGTCTCCTGTGCGGGTTGAGCGGGTGAGACATATACGACTTCGCCGGGACGAGCGTAATGCAATTGTTCGCGAGCTTCTTTCTCGATGGTTCCCGGATCGGTCTTTAGATCGTTAATCTGTTTACTGTAACGGTCATTCTCTTTTTGCAACGAATCAATTTCCTTTTGCAGGCTGATGACTTCCGCACGCTTCGCGCGGTAAACCATCATTCCGTTAGCGCCGAACGTCACATGCACAAAGAGCCACACCGTCAGACCAAGCACAGAGGCTGTAGCGATGCGGCGGCGCAGCGAGTATATCCAAATCAATCCCGGACGAATTTTTGTTATCGTTCGTTCCGCCATTGCTTCGGACGCGGAAAGGGCAAGGCGGTGGACATTATCCTCGCGCCTGGGCAAAACGATCCGGATTTTTGGAACTTTCCTTATTCGAATATCCATTGCTTGGCTGCCGCGCTAAGTTTCTCTAATCCCGCTCTGCTGCTTGCCTCGGAATACACACGAACCACCGGTTCCGTCCCAGAAAGGCGATAGCAAACCCATGAGCCGTCATCCAAGATGAGCTTGAGGCCGTCGGTTCGCACCACTTCCTTCACCTTCCGGCCAGAGAAGTCTTTAGGTTCGAGTGTTAACTTCTTAGTGAACTTCGCTTTCACCTCTTCGGTCAAGCGAAAGTTGTCCCTTTCGGGATAGAAGGAACCAACAT
>JBAVNY010000865.1:0-2958 GCA_049691535.1 Candidatus Acidiferrum sp. | reverse complement strand
AGACTGGGGCACAACATGTTGTGCCCCTACGGAAGGAATTTGAGTTAGGTGACTGGGGCGGGGGTGGCGGCGGATGGGTGGCGGCGGGTTACTACTATGGCTGTTAGGAGGCTGCAGGTTAGTAGGGCGGCGGCTAAGTAGTACGGGGCGCCGGGGAGGTGGATGCGGGCGGTCGGGGAAATGGCGGCGGAGAAGACTTGGGTGAAGAGGAGTGGGCCTAGCATGCCGGTGAGCGCGCGAAGGGAGTTGATGGCGCCTTGCAGTTTGCCTTGGGAGGTGGGGTCGACGCGCTGGGACATTAAGGATTGGACGGAGGGCCCGGCGACTCCCCAAAGAGCGATGAAGGGAATTGCGGCGAGCATCTGCCATCCCCGCCAAGCGAGAGCGAAACCAGCGAAGCCGAGAACTCCCCAGAGTAGGCCGGAGACGAGACCGAAGCGTTCGCCAAATTTTTTGACGTAGGGGCCGACCATACCGCCGGAAACGATGACGGCGCAAATACCGACGAGAGCCAGGGAGATGCCCACGCTGCGGGTGTTCCAGCCGTAACGAAATTCGGTGTAGAGGACGAAGACGTTTTGCAGGGCTTGGTGGGCGAGGTAATAAAGGAAGACGACGATGGAGAGGCCGGCGAGTTCTGGATGCGAGCGGAGAAGAGTGAGGGAGCCGAGTGGATTGGCCATGGCCCAGGCGGACTTGGAGCGTTTTTCTTTGGGCAGTGATTCGGGGAGGACAAAGAGTCCGTAGAGAAAGTTGGCGATGCTGAGCGCAGCGGCGGCCCAGAAGGGTGCGCGAAGGTTGTATTGGCCGAGGAGACCTCCTACGGCGGGGCCGACGACGAAGCCAACACCGAAGGCGGCGCCGAGCATGCCGAATTTTTTGGCGCGTTCGACGGGGGCGGTGATGTCGGTGATGTAGGCGAAAGCGGTGGAGACGTTGGAGGCGGTGATGCCGGAGATGAGGCGTCCGACGAAGAGCCAGCGGAGGGTAGGCGCTAGCGCCATGAAGATGTAGTCGAGGCCGAGACCTAAGCAGGAGATGAGGATTACGGGGCGGCGGCCGAAGCGGTCGCTCCAAGCGCCAAGAACGGGGAGGAACAGGAACTGCATGAGGTTCCAGGCGAAGCCGAAGTAGCCAGTGATGTCGGCGGCGCGAGCCATGTTGCCGCCTTCGAAGGCGATGATGAGGTTGGGGAGGACGGGGGCGATGATGCCGAAGGCGAGGAAGTCGAGAGTGACGGTGATGAGGATGAAGGCGAAGGTGGCGTGAGATGTGGCTCGGGGAGATGGGGCCGACGATGGGGAGGAGACGCTGGCGTCGGTGGGAGAAGGAACGTTCTCGATGTCATGCATTGGCGGAATGATTCTAGCGTATTTGAGGAGAGAGAGGGGCGGAGGAGTGAGGAGGTTGTTTCTGCGGGTGGCGAGTGGGGCGCGAAGGAAGAAAGAAGAAGAAAAAGATCACGCAGAGACGCAGAGAACGCTGAGGAGCTCGGAGGCGGACGTGGCTGAGGCGTGGCTAAAGCCACGTCCCTACATGAAGGGAAGGGCGGTTACGAAACAGTTGAAGGGGCGGGATGGGAGAAGGGTTAGACTTCCAGGATTACTGGGAGGATTAGGGGGCGCTTGGAGGTTTGTTTGTTGATGTAGCGTTTCAGGTCGATGCGAATTTTTTCCTTGATGACGGACCAGTCGGCGCGCTCTTCCATGTTGGAAAGTTCGACGGTTTTGGCGACGACTTCGCGTGCGCCTTTGAGGATTTCGTCGTTTTCGGTCATCAAACCCCGGGAAACGATTTCGGGAGCGGATTCGATGCGTCCGGTGTTTTTGTAGATGGCGATGATGGGAATGACCACGCCTTCTTCGGAGAGGTGTTTGCGGTCGCGAACGACGATTTCTTCAATTTCTTCGAGCGAACCGGAATCGACGAGGACGCGTCCGGCAGTGACGGGATCGCGGCGGGTGACGCCGTCTTCGGTGAATTCAATGCACTTGCCATCTTCGAGCAGAAGAATTTCGCCGGAGACGACGCCGAGTTGATGGGCGAGTGCGGCGTGGCGGAAGAGATGTCGATATTCGCCGTGAACGGGAATGAAATATTTCGGCTTCACGAGCTGGAGGAGGAGCTTTTGTTCTTCCTGGCTGGCGTGGCCGGAAACGTGAATGGGGCCATTGGAATTGTCGTAGTAGACCAGAGCGCGACGGCGGAACATGTGGTCGAGCATGCGGAAGATGGCTTTTTCGTTTCCAGGAATGATGCGCGCGGAGAGGATCACGGTGTCGTTTTCGTCGATGGAGACGAGGCGATGATTATCGACGGCGATGCGGGACATGGAGGACATGGGCTCGGCTTGCGAGCCGCTGGCGAGGATCAGCAGGCGCTTGGGGTCGAAGCCGCGAATATCCTGCGGGCGGACGACCATGCCATCAGGAATGCGGAGATAGCCAAGGTCGTGGGCAATTTCGACGTTATCGACCATGCTGCGGCCGACGAAGGCGACTTTGCGGCCAACGCGATCGGCGATATCGATGACTTGTTGAATGCGGTGAATCGAAGAGGCGAAGCAAGAGAGGACCACGCGGCGCGGCGCGGAACGAGTTAATTCTTCGATGCGAGGGCCGACTACGCGCTCGGAGGGCGTGAAGCCGGGCCGCTCGACGTTGGTGGAATCGCTGAAGAGCGCGAGGACACCTTCGGCACCGTAGCGAGCGAAGGCATGCAAATCGAAATGATAGTTGCCGATGGGAGTTTGATCGATTTTGAAATCGCCGGTGTGGATGATTACGCCGAGTGGCGTGCGAATGGCGAGAGCGACGCAATCGATGGTGCTGTGAGTGACGGGGATAAATTCGATTTCGTATTGGCCGAGTTCTATGCGGCGGCCGGGAATGGCTTCAAAAAGTTTTGCGGTTTCGAGCAGGCCAGCTTCTTCGAGGCGCTTTTTCACGAGAGCTAGGG
>JBAVNY010000864.1:0-5698 GCA_049691535.1 Candidatus Acidiferrum sp. | reverse complement strand
GCTGAAGGTCATGGAAGTATCCTCGACGTGCTGGTTCCGCGAATTCCCTGCTACCCGGTCATACGAACAGCAAGCCAGAAAGATTTCAGTATGGGCCATCGCATCAGAGCTTTGCGTAAGGCTGACAACAATCCTGGTTAATGTAGAATTTCATGCGACGGCCGCAGCGAAGACTCGCCCCGGTCATCAATCCAAATCGGTAGGGACAATGTCGTACGCAACGAATAACGGTCTACTTGACGTTCTGCTCGACTCCTGGGATCGCAACAACACTATCCTGGTCAACTTGCTCCGCGCTCTTCCGCAGGGCGGGTTGGAGACCAAAGCGACGCAGGACAGCCCATCCGTCGCGAAAATGTTCACCCACATTCACTATGTGCGCCTCGTGTTTCTCGCCGAAGACGCCCCCGAGTTCGCCGGAAATCTTCCCGAGAAAGAGTGGCTCGCCGAACGCGACCCCAATCGCATCGCGCAAATGCTAAATGAAAGCGCCAAGGCAGTGCGCAACGCAGTTAAGAGGAAGGTGGAAAAAGGCCAAGCGATGCAACTTCACTACGATCACCCCATCCTCTTTCTCCAGCACATGATCTGGCACGAGGGCTATCATCACGGTCAAATCAAGCTGGCACTTAAGTTAGCCAGCCATCCCATCACCGACGAACAAGCAAGCCCCATCCCCTGGGGCATCTTCATCAACAAGAAGTGAGCGGCAACTGCCCTTCCCCGTTTTCTATTTTCGTTATTCGTACCATCCGTCATCAGATAGTGTTAACTTTTTCTCGGCCAACTCGTCTTACGCTCTAGGAGGTTCCATGCGACGATTGTTCGCAGTCCTCGCAGTTCTCGCCCTCATCCTCGCCGCTCTCGAATCGATATCCTACTCACGCCGGGCCGTTCTCGCCGACGCATCGCCCGCGGGTTCCGTCTCTGCGGCGACGCCGATGCTTCAGCCACGTTCCGGCCACACCGCGACCCTCTTGCAAAACGGAAAAGTTCTTATTGCAGGAGGCATGCGCCGTAATCAGGATTTCTACCGCTCCGCCGAACTGTTCGACCCCGCCACCGGAAAATTTCAGGCAACGGGCGCGATGACTTTCCCCCGCGTGGGACACGCCGCAGTCTTGCTCAACTCCGGTAACGTACTCATTATCGGCGGATGGACCGGCCGCGATGGCACCGATTCCGCCGAACTCTACGATCCGGCCACCGGAAAATTCACCGTAATTTCGAAAATGACTGGCAAACGCGGACAGCCCAGCGCCACACTACTCCGCAATGGCGACGTGCTCATTACCGGTGGTGCCGAAGGTGACACTCCGGGCGGAGTCGCATCCGCGGAAATCTTCCGCAGTGACCCTTCCAAATTCGAAATTGTCGGCTCGATGCACGCTGCACGCATCTCGCAAACGTCGACCCTGCTCAACGACGGCCGCGTCCTGATTGCCGGCGGACGCGGCGACACGGTTACCGCCAGTGCCGAACTCTACGATCCCACCACAAAACAATTCCTCGCCACCGGCAACCTGCTGACCGCGCGCTACAAACATTCTGCAGCCCTGCTTCCCGATGGCCGGGTGCTCATCGCCGGCGGTTCCGACGATCGCGATTGGCAGGGGAAAATGAACCGTGCGGAAATCTATGATCCTCGAACCGGAAAATTTAGCGCCACATCTCCTCTAAACGACAGCCGCTTCAAACTTCCCTCCGAAGCGATTCAACTGAGTTCCGGACAAATTCTCGTTGCGGGAGGAAGCAAACAGGTCGAAGTGTACGATCCGCCGAGTGGAAAATTCCTGATCGCAACCGGGCAAACCACCGATGCGCGCCACTTTATGACCGAAACCAAACTACAAGACGGCACCGTCCTGCTCGCCGGTGGATATCCCAACAACGATCAGGGCACCACCGATACCTGGCTCTACCGTCCCGAACACAAGCAGCCGTAGGGCGAGTTGTTGTGCATT
Organism: Candidatus Acidiferrum sp.; assembly: GCA_049691535.1. Lineage (GTDB taxonomy): Bacteria > Acidobacteriota > Terriglobia > Acidiferrales > UBA7541 > Acidiferrum. Next base: position 3,734 of record JBAVNY010000864.1, on the reverse strand, counting down.
TTAACCAGTTTTTTCAAAGGCTTATTTGAGGGCGAGTTTTTGCTTGGCCAATTCGGTGCGGAACTCTTGCTCCTTCTCCGCGATGTACTTTTGATAGCCACCAGGATCGACAAAGGGATTCTCCCCGTCCGCTTTCCTGCGAGCGTACTTTTCTTCCATGTCGAAGTAGCCGCCGTGGGCACCAAGAAAAATATCGCATTGCAATGATTTCAGAACCAGCCACATCCGCTCGTAATCTTCGGCGATTTGCGGGTAAGCCGCGTTGTTCACCAGCTTGTAGCCAGGATTGACATTCGGACTGCCGAGAATCACCACGTGGTACGTTTTACCCTGCTCAGTGACCTGCATCGTCCAGGTCGTACATCCTTTGGTGTGCCCGGGAGTAAGATGTGCGACCAGCACGGTGCCACCAAGTTTCACTTCGTCGCCGTCGCGCAACACCCGGTCTACCTTCGTAGGCCGGTAGAGAAATTCTGCGCGATTGCCGTACTGAAAATCACTCTTGCCCCCAGATTCCACCACCGGCACGTCCGCGTCCATCACCATGTACTTCGCTCCGGTCATCTCCTTAATCGTTGCGCTCCCGGCCTCGTGATCCCAGTGCGCGTGACTGATCAGCAGAATCTTGGTGTCCGCAAACTTGAATCCAAGTTTCTCGATGCTGGCCTTGATCAGCGGAACGTTGGCTTCCATATCGCTGTTGATCAGGATGTTTCCTTGCGGCGTGGTAATCAGATAATTCGCCAGCCCCTTACTCCCCACGTAGTACAAATTGCCGGCGATGTGAAACGCTGGGAAAGGTTCAGTCCAGTCGGCATTGTCCTGCGCCAACACACCACTTCCCGCAGCCAACAACACAAGTAGCACCCACAAAACATTTCTGATGATTTGTCGCATCGCCGGAGTATATGCCAAATCAAAACTCTTTTGTTGCCACGCGGCATTTACAGCGCGCGATACATCACCAATGCGTCCACGTATCCCAACCGGGGATGCAAAAATACTTCCGGCAGCCGTCCCACAATCTGAAAGCCGCAGCTTAGCCACAGCCCCACGGCATTCGCGTTGGTAGACACCACAAAGTTAAATTGCATCGCGCGAAAACCCCGGGCCTTCGCGCGTTCTAGCGAATCCTGGCACATCATCCGCGCGATCCCTCGTCCCTGAGCCGTTGCGGCCGTTACATAACCGCAATTCGCCACGTGCGACCCGCCGGCCTTCTGATTCGCCTTCAGAAAATAGGTGCCGACAAGTTCTCCATCCTCTTCCGCGACAAACACTTCATGCTCGGCTCCCATCCAATACTCCAGCCCTTTCTCTCTCTTCATTTCCCGTGGCAGCGGATAAGTTTCTCCCGCTCGCAGCATGGGTTCCAAGATCCGCCAGATCCCGTCCCCATCCTCGACCTTCGCCCCTCTCACTGTTCTCATCAACCTAATCTATCACTGCTCCTCTCATCGCAGTTTGCGTCGGAGTCTAGATTTCACTTTCGTGCAAACGTGGCGGCGACTCGCTTCCGGACGCTATACTCCTGGGCATGCAATCCGACCAACAGGTCATCCATCGATGGACCGGTTCTGCTCCGTTCTGGGAGAAGCACCGCGAAATAATTCGGCAGATGTTCGCTCCGATTACCGACGCGCTGGTCGCCGATGCGCAGATTGCCAGTCGCCAATCTGTCCTGGATGTCGCCACTGGCCCGGGAGAGCCCGCATTGAGCATCACCTCCGTGGTCGGCCCTCAAGGAAAAATTGTTGGAGTGGATCCGATTGACGAGATGGTCGCAGCAGCTCGTCGCGAAGCAAATCGCCTTGAAATAAGAAATGTTCAGTTTGATGTTGCCTTCGCAGACCATCTGCCGTTTCCCAACGACATCTTCGACGCAGTGATCAGCCGTTTCGGCGTGATGTTTTTTCCTTCGCCGGTCGACTCCATTCGCGAGATGCTGCGCGTCCTCAAGCCCAGCCACAAAATGGCGCTGGCTGTGTGGCCTCCCGCTGAAAGAAATCCGTTTCACTATCTACTGTCTCGCATCGTCGATCGCTATGTCGCGCCGGCACCGCTTGAACTCGATGCGCGCGATGCCTTCCGATTCGCCACTCCCGGCAAATTGCTAAAAATAGTAGCTGAGGCCGGCGTCAGCGCTCCCACCGAGCGCCTGTTTCAATTCACCATGCGCGCGTCCATTTCCGTTGAAGATTTTTTCGCCCTGCGTCTCGAAGTGTCCGAGAAGCTTCGCGAAAAATTCAGCATGCTTTCCCCCCACCAGAAGATTGACCTGAAACGTGAAGCGCTCGAAGCTATTAGCGAGTACTCCACAGGCAGCGAAATCCGTCTTCCCGCTGAAGTTCTAATCCTCAGCGGCGACAAAGCCCGCATCTCCTAGCAAATCCCTTCAAACTCTCCCGACCATCCGGGAGCTATCTCTCGTGGCCGCTCAAACCGAACCGCCCACGTTTCCGCCAGAATACTGTCCCGCATGTCGCCTTACCGAGGAGATCAAGATCCATGCGCAAAGCTTTACTTGTGATTGCAGATTTGTTGTTTGTTTGCGGCCTCGGGGCACAGGATCAAGACTTCAGCAAAGTCCAGATCAAGGTCAGCAAAGTCGCTGGCAACGTCTACATGCTGCAGGGAGCCGGCGGGAATATTGCAGCATCAGTGGGCGACGATGGCATTGTTTTGATCGACGACGATTCTGCGCCGCTCGCCGGTAAGATTCAGACAGCACTTCAGGGGATTGCCGACAAGCCGGTACGCTTCATCGTCAACACGCACTATCATGGCGACCACATCGGTGGAAACGCCTACTTCCAAAAGCAGGCTGCTGTCATCGCCCAGGATAACGTCCGCAAACGCCTCGCGACCGGCGGGACTACCGGCAACGGCGGTTCTATGCATTTTGCAGCGAAACCCCAGCCGAAGGACGCCTGGCCCATCATCACTTACGATGACGCGGTTACGTTGCACCTGAACGGAGAAGATATCCGCGTGCAGCATTTTCCCTCCGGCCACACCGATGGCGACTCCATCGTCTTCTTCCCCGAGTCACACGTCGTACACATGGGCGACGAGTTCGTCACCCACTTTCCGTTCGTCGATTTCGAGGCGGGTGGCAGCCGGAATGACATGATCGACGCAGTAGAAAAAGTGATCGCGCAAGTGCCGGCTGATGTGAAGGTGATTCCCGGGCACGGCCCACTGTCAAGCCTAGACGACCTGCGGGCATATCTGAGCATGCTGAAGGCGACGCGCGACGCGGTGGCGCACGCTCTGAGGGAAGGCAAAACGCTCGAGCAGATGAGACAGGCGAAGATTCTCGATCCATGGAAGCTGTACGCCGGAGAATTCGTCAGCGAGGATGCGTTCCTAGAGACCCTTTACATCGCGCTGACCACAGCATGAGCTCTTACCGTGTCATGTCTGTCGGGTTGACGGGCCATTCGGCAACAACCGAATTACTTCCGGATTGCCTACAATGCGTCCGGAATGTGAACTCGGTTGGGGTGCAGGTACTCCAGCGGTTCAAAGGATTAAACGTCGTATAATCTCGTGCGCAACTGGGGAGCAGAACATATGAACGTACAAGAACAAATCAAGAAGTATATTACCAGCCAACCGGAGCCAAAACGCAGTGACATGCGAGAGTTGCATCGGCTCACACTTCAAGTGTCACCAGAATGCAAATTATGGTTCTTCGATGGTAAAGACAGCAAAAATCATACTGTTTCCAA
>JBAVNY010000863.1:0-4771 GCA_049691535.1 Candidatus Acidiferrum sp. | reverse complement strand
ACACCAAGCTCACCGCAAGCACTCCCGCTTGACGAAAACGCTCCCGCAGCGCTCGCGCTATCACATCATTCTGCTTCAGCACGTTTTTTCGTACTTCCACCAGCCGCGGCTCACCGCTCATTCCCGTATCTCCAGCGCGACTACTTCCAGTTCCTTTCCGTGCAGCACTTTCGGCGTCGGCGTCCCACATTCCGGACAGCAAAACCACTGTATCGATTCCACCACCCGCGGCGCGTCGCACTTCGGGCAAAACACTTCCACGGGAATTTCCTCGATCACCAGCGTCGATCCCTCCAGGAGTGTTTCCGCGCACGCCATTTCATACGACGAAAGCAGCGCTTCCTTCACCACGCCCGTCAACAATCCCAGCCGCAGATACACCGACTGCACCTGCGCATTTCCCTGGCGCTCGGCTTCTTCCTGCGCCATGTCCACGATGCTCATCGCAATCGACAGTTCATGCATCCACGATCTCCGCTCGCATCTACCCCTACATCGCGTACTTTTTGGCCGCACCGCGATTGTCGATAATGCACCCGCGGCCTTGCCAGCCCACCTGCACGATCTCTCCATCTTCCACCAGCACCGGCACGGTGTACGGCGCTTCGGTCATTTGTTTCATGCGTTCCCGTGCACTTTCGTCCACATCAATGTCGTATTCCGTGAACTCACTTCCCTTCCACTCCAGCCAGTCGCGCATCTCACGCGTGTACGGACAACTCGCCGTTCCATATAGTTCCAGCTTAGCCACGACTCAGCACCTCCAACAGTTCGCGAATCACGTGATAAACCGACGCCTGCACCTCCTGAATGCGCGGAATATAATCCGAGCGAACAATTAACGGAAAATCTGCCAGGCCGCGACGCACCACTTCTCCGCCGTCATATCCCAGCAACGCCACGGTCAGCAGGTTTCGTTTCCGCGCCTCTTCCAGTGCTATCACAACATTTTTCGAGCCACCACTCGTCGAAATCGCAATCGCCACATCATTCGGCCGCGCTTGCGCAATCAATTGCCGCTGAAAGATCAACTCAACGCCTACATCATTGGCAATCGCAGAAATATTTGCCGGCTCCATCGACAACGACACGGCAGGAATTGCGCTATACCCGGCCGGCGGCATCACGCAATCAATCGCCCAGTCGTTCGCATCCGTCGCCGATCCACCATTGCCAAAAATAATCAGCTTGCCGCCGCGCTCCAACCGATCGCGCATGGCCGCAGTTGCGTGCCCGATCTTGTCGGCTTCCTCTTTTGCAAATCGCTCGCGTAAACGTGCGTCATCCCGCACCTTCATCTGAATCGATGCAGCGACTTCCGCGACCACGTCAAATGTCTCTTGCTTGTTCTTCCCAAGAAATGGATACAAAAACGCGGCGTGGCCGACATCGTGTCCCAGTTCACGATGCTCAAAGAAAACGTGCACCGTCTCCCACAGCGTGTGATACAGAATTTCGATCAGTTCCTGATGGATGAAAGGGTCACGCGTTCCCGTCTCTGCGAAATACGAGCCTTCATTGCCAGGCAACGCAAACGTCATGGCCTTCGCATTCCGCACCGCGTTCAGAGCCGCCCACACTTCTGCGTCTCCATCTGGCGGCCCGAATCCCATCACGATGTCGTCGGCACGCACCAAAGTGCGCAGCCACGGCTCAAATGCTAGTGAAAGATCCAGCGCGGGTAACGCTCGTTTCCCAACAATGACCGGGTGCACAAACTCTACCGACACGTGCTGCGCGTCCGTCGCATACGGCCCGCGTCCAAACGCAAGTAATCGGCCTCCCCGCAAAAAGCGTTCCGACATTTCGCTGCAGGCTTCCGCCAATCTCCGCGCTTCTCGCGCAAAAAAAGACTCCAGCACCTGATTGCGCGCAAGCAATCGTTGTTCAATCTGAGTTGTCAGCGCGGTTCCCGTGACCATCATCATGAACTCTCTGGACAACGCTTCTTGTCCCAATCTTCAAAGGCCAAAGCTCGAGGCGCGGGTCGTCGCGCCCTGTCGCCGCGTCTAGCAAATCCGCGGCAACGGATCGCCCACCAGCATATCCACCAGCCGATTCCCACCGTACAACGTCGTCACCGACACCGCGCACGCTGGCTGCTCGCGCACCTCGCCAATAATTTCCGCATCTTCGCCACCCGGCGTAGCCCGCAGCGCCCGCAACGCGGATTCCGCCAGTTCCGCGGAAACAATCGCCAGAAATTGCCCCTCGTTCGCAATATGCAGCGGATCCAATCCCAACAACTCGCACGCCCCGCGCACCGAATCGCGAATCGGAATCTTCTCTTCGAACAGCACCACAGCCTTCCCGCAATCTCGCGCTAATTCGTTCAGCGAAGTCGCCACTCCGCCACGCGTCGGATCCCGCATCCAGCGCACGCCTTCGCCAGCGTCACTCACCAACGCTTCCACCAGCGGCAGCACCGATCGCGTATCCGAAAACAATTCCGCTTCCAAATCCAATTCTCCGCGCGCCAGCAAAATGGTAATCCCGTGATCGCCTATGGGCCCGGACAACAACACCTTATCGCCCGCCTTCACCGATTGCGGCGCAATTTCCACACCCGGCATCAGCCGGCCGATTCCCGTCGTCGTGATGTACATGCCGTCCGCTTTACCATGTTCCACAACTTTCGTGTCGCCGCCCGCGATCCTCACGCCCGCTTTTTCCGCCGCCATGGCCATCGCGCGGACTTCCGCCTCGAGCACATCGGTGGGCAATCCGGCCTCAAGCACATACGTAACAACAATCGCTTCGGCACGCGCTCCGGATACCGCGAGGTCATTCACTGTGCCGTTGATCGCCAATTCGCCAATCGATCCGCCAGGAAAACGCAACGGCTTCACCACGAAACTGTCCGTAGTCATCCCAATTCGCGTTCCATTAATTTGTATGTGCGCCGCATCGCCTAGCGGCCCATGCCCGGCTCCAAAAAGAATTGGCGCAAACAATCCTTCCACCAATCGCCGGCTGGCCTTCCCGCCAGCACCGTGCGCCATCTCAATCTGCGGTTCGCGAAATCTGATTTTGGCTACTGTGGTCGTGGCCATAGATTATCTGCCCATGGCATTCGCAATTTCGATTGGCTTGCGATGCTCGTAATTATAATAAGCCGCGCAGGATCCTTCCGACGAAACCATCAGCGCGCCGACTGGCTGCTCAGGGGTGCATTCGCGCCCAAACAATTTGCACTGCGCCGGCTTCAGCACACCCTTCAGCACTTCGCCGCACTGCGCCGCCTTCGGATCGGTTACGCGCACGCCAGGTACTGAGAAGCGCTGCTCTGAATCCCACGGCGCATAACTGGCGCGAATCTTCAGCGCCGATTGCGAAATAAATCCCAGGCCGCGCCATTCAAAATACGGCCGCAGTTCGAACACCTCGCCCATCGCTCGCAACGCCGCGCGATTCCCTTCCCATGGCACCACGCGCTTGTACTGATTTTCGACCTTGGCTTGGCCATTTCGCATTTGCCGCAACAGCATCACGATCGATTGAAGAATATCGAGCGGCTCGAATCCCGACACCACCACCGGCTTGCCTTCATCCTGCGCAATCCAGTCATACGGACGGCAGCCAATCACCGTGGACACGTGCCCAGGCCCCACAAATCCATCCAGTCGCATATCCGGCGAATCCAGAATCGCGCGGATGGCAGGAATAATCGTCACGTGATTGCAAAACACAGAAAAGTTCTTCAATCCTTCCGCTTTCGCCCGCACCAGCGTCAACGCCGTAGAAGGAGCCGTGGTCTCAAAACCAATCGCGAAGAACATCACATGCTTCTCCGGATTGTTCCGCGCCAGTTTCAGCGCATCCGCCGGCGAATACACAATCCGCACATCCATGCCCCGCGCTTTATATTCCAACGGGCTTCCATGCGTCCCAGGAACGCGCATCATGTCGCCAAACGCCGCAAAAATAAAATTGGGCTCCGCCGCCAGAGACAGCCCATCGTCGATTCGCCCCATCGGAAGTACGCATACCGGGCATCCCGGCCCGTGAATCAGTTCCACATTCTCCGGCAGCAAATCTTTCAAACCGAAACGATAAATGGCGTGGGTATGCCCGCCGCAGACTTCCATAATGCGGTAATGGCGCGCCGGGTCTGCTAATTTGCGAATTTCTTCGCCAGCCTTGGCGATCAGTTCTGGCGCGCGAAATTCATCTACAAATTTCATTGCTTCAACCTTTGACCCGGTTGCTCTTGCCCCACATCTTCCAAACCGTATCCGCGAACTTCTTCCATCGCCGCTTGCGTCTCGCCCAGCATGGTCAGCGTCTGCATCTGGTCAATTGCATCCGCCTCGCTGATCTTGCTCATCGCGAATCCCACGTGAATCAACACCCAGTCGCCCGGCACCGGCGCGTCTTCTTGCAACAACGCCAAATCCACTCTGCGCCGCACGCCCATCACATCGACCACCGCTAGATGCGCGCTCTGCCCATCCATCTCTACAATTTTTCCCGGTATCGCTAAGCACACGGCGCAACTCCCCTCAACCAACATCCCAGCGTCTTATTCCTGCTGCCGGGCCACCAACTCGAACTGAAATTTCAGTTCGTCCTTCAACCGCAATGCTCCCGCCGCAAAGGAAACCGGCTTAATCCCATAATCCGATTGCCGCAACGTGAATTCGCCCGAGACGCGCAGCATTGTTCCCATGTTCGTTACACGCGCATCAATCGCTTCGTCGCGGGTCACTCCGTGAAACGACAATTCCCCCACCACATGGGCCTGCATCAAATCGCCGCTCAACTTCTGCAC
>JBAVNY010000862.1:0-1725 GCA_049691535.1 Candidatus Acidiferrum sp. | reverse complement strand
GTATGGAGCGCGGTTGTGGATCGCGCGCATCATGATTTCGTGGGGAGTGATTTCCGCGTGCATGATTTTTGTGAAGAGTGAGTGGTCGTTTTATGCGATGCGATTTCTGCTGGGGCTGGCGGAGGCGGGATTTTTTCCGGGAATTATTTTTTATCTGACGCTGTGGTATCCATCGCGATTGCGGGCGACGCGGACGGCGTGGTTTGTGGCGGCGATTGCAGTGTCTGGAGTGATTGGGAATCCAATTTCGGGCTGGATCATGGATGCGCTGTCGGGAGAGCAAGGATTCGCGGGCTGGCAATGGCTATTTCTGTCGGAAGGAATTCCGTCGGTGCTGGTGGGGATCTGGGTGATTTATTACCTGGACAGCAGCATTGAGGAAGCGAAGTGGCTGACGACCGGTGAAAAGAAACTACTGGCGGAAAATCTGGAAGCAGAAGATCAGCACAAGACCGAGCACAAACTGGGCGATGCATTTGCGAGCGGAAAAGTGTGGGTGCTGTGCGCGATTTATTTCACGCTGATGATTGGGCTGTATGGAATTGCGTTCTGGTTGCCAACGATTGTGAGGGCGTTTGGGATTAAGGGATATTTGGGAGTGGGACTGATTACGGCGATTCCGTATGGAGTTGCGGTGGTGGGAATGATTCTGTTGAGCTGGCATTCGGATAAGACCGGCGAGCGGCGGCTGCACTACGTGTTGAATGTTACAGCGGGTGCGGTGGGATTGATTTTGAGTGGGGTGTTTGCGGGGAATCCAGCGGTGGCGATTGCGTGCTTGTCGGTGGGAACGCTGGGAGTGATCGGGTCGATGCCGTTGTTCTGGCCATTGCCATCAGCCTTTCTGGCTGGAACGGCGGCGGCTGCGGGAATTGGGATTGTGAATTCGGTGGGGAATCTGGGCGGATTCGTGGGACCGAATATTCCAGTGTGGGCGAAGCGATTTTCTGGCGATCCATCGGCGACGTTGTACATTATTGCGGCTATTCTGCTGGCCGGGGCGTTGTTGGCGTACTTCTTTATACCGAAGAGTCTGCGGGTGCGCGTGGGCGGTTGAGGATTGCTGCGAGAGGAACGCGCGACTCGGAAGATATTTGCTGGCCTACAGTGTTTACCCTGCATTTAGCAGTACCTCGGCTAGCTTAGAATTCGTCGAAGAGATATGCAGCGGCGACCCGAGATCGATGCAGCGCGTGGCTTGATGCTGGTGTGGATGATGACGACACACCTGCCCACAGTGCTGAACAATTATTCCAACCAACCATTTGGATTTGTATCGGCGTCGGAAGGCTTCATCTTTTTGTCTGCGCTATTTACCGGGTTGATTTACTGGAGGATGACGGAGCGCGAGGGTCTGCGCGAGATGCGCGGGAAGTTGTGGATGAGGGCGGTGCGGCTGTATTGGTATCACGCGTTGTTGCTGGCGTTTTCGTTTTTGGTGGCGGTGCCGATTGCGACGCATGGAGATCGTCCTGGACTGCATAATTTGCTGAATTTTTATTTTATAGCTGGTCCGGCACGGGCGATCAGTGAAGCGGCGCTGCTGATTTACCGGCCACCGCTGCTGGATATTCTGCCGATGTACATTATTTTCCTGGTGCTATCGCCGATCGCGTTGACGCTGGGAAAAAAAATCGGATGGGGGCCGTTGTTGAGCGCTGCGACTTGTATCTGGCTACTGGCGCAACTTGGGTTGCGGCAATCGATCTATGATTTGAGTCATTT